>DASYUT010000173.1 GCA_036000965.1 Actinomycetes bacterium | reverse complement strand
TGGTGTTCTGGCAGCTGACCATCGACGCGAACGACCCGGCCCTGCTGGCGCGGTTCTGGGCGCAGGCGCTGGGCTACCAGCCGGTGCCGCCGGCGGAGCCGGAGACGACCTGGCAGGCGCACTACCGTGCCCGGCTGGGCGAGGAGGCGGCCTTCGACGACCGGCTGTTCGACCCGGCCGGGCTGCGCCCGCCGATCTGGTTCCAGGAGGTGCCGGAGACGAAGGCGGGGAAGAACCGGCTCCACCTCGACCTCTACCCCACCGGCCGCGACAACGCACTGCCGCTGGAGCGGCGGATCGAGATCGTCGAGGCGACGGTCGCCGAGCTGGTCGGGCTGGGCGCCAGCGTGGAGCGCCGGACCCGACACGACGACCCTGAGGACCCGGTCTACTACGTCGTCATGAACGACCCGGAGGGCAACGAGTTCTGCGTCAGCTGAGGCTCACGGTGGGGCGGAAACCCCGGACCCGGCGGATAACGTGACGCGCGACGCCGGCGCCTCGGACGCACGAGCCTGGGCGCCGAGACGGAATCGGGTTTGCCGACGAAACGACCGCTCAACGATGACGAGTGGGGCCAGATCAGGCCGTCACGCTGGGGTCAAATCGGCTTGACAGGGCCAACATCACCTAGCAACTCGGACGACTCGCCTCCCTCGGCATCGGCGGCGTCCTCGCCGATCACCTCGGCATCACCGCCGTCTACTGGCTCGGCGGCGCACTCCTCCTCCTCGCCGCCACCCTCGCCCCGCTCGCTAGAACCAACACCCAGCCATCAGCCCCGAGAAACCTGCCAGAACCTTGACGCAGGACACGGCCATACCTGAGGGACCTGGCCGGGCTGGCCGACCGCTCGCCAGCCGACCACACGCCATCTTGTCTCGGGGAAGGAGCAGTCCCAGCCGCCACCCGCGTGGTCGGGCTGCTGGGCGATGGCGCATGCGTAGTGTCGCTGGTTGGCGTGCCGTCCACCGTGGCCGCGAGGGGGGCGTTGCAGGCGCCGCAGACGACCAGGCTCCGTAGAAGGTCTGCCGTTGCACGGCTCCCGTTGCTTGGATCACTTGGCGGCTGTCACCGCCTGGTTCAGTGGGACTCGGGTGTTATCGGACACGCTGGGTGGTGATGAGCAGGCACACGATCGTGGTGACGCCTGCGGTGCGGTCTGCCATGTCGACTACCAGGCACTCCTGATCGGCCGATCAACAGCTTCGTGACGTCCACGCCCGACCATGCCCACGCAACCGCCGCCGGGCCTCTCCCCCGGAGGGGGAAGCGGCCATTCCCCAAAGGGGGAGTCGGGGTTGCCACCCGGCGGTGATGTGCCCGCAGCCGAGGCTTGGGAGCCTTCTGGGCAGAGGGCTGCGGCGCGGAGGCGCCCGCGGGCCGCCAGCGGAACCAAGGAGGCGCCATGGGCAGGTTGACCGGCGGCAGGGCTGCCGTCGGGGTTGGCCTGATGGTGGTGCTGCTGGCCGGGCTGGCCGGGTGCTCGGCCTCGGGCGGCTCGGGCGCGGCGACCACCACCACCAGCGGGCAGCAGGCCGCCGCGGCGGTGTTGCGGGAGTTCGTGCGGTGCGCCCGGGCCAACGGCATGCCCAGCCTGCCCGACCTGCGGCTGGACAGC
>DASYUT010000172.1 GCA_036000965.1 Actinomycetes bacterium | reverse complement strand
TTGTTCGAGCTCGCCGGCGGCGGGATGCTGGTGGTCATCGGCCTGCTCCTGGTGACCGGGCTGTGGGCCGACTTCCTGGTCCGGCTCCAGTCCTGGGCGGGCGCTGTCTCCCTCCCCCTGTAGAAGAAGGTGGTCGCTTGGGTAAAGGCAGTCGCTTGGGTAAAGGCAGTCGCCTGGGTAAAGGCAGTCTCCTGGTGGGTGAAGGTAGTCACTTGGGTAGTCGCTTGGGTAGAAGAAGGTGGTCGCTTGGCGGTGCAGTCACCTGAGTCGGCCACCCGGCCCGGCCCGGGCCCGTCCCGCCAGCCCCTCGGGCTGACCGTGCGGCAGGCCTGGCGCGAGTTCCGCTCCATGCGGACCGCGCTGATCCTGCTGTTCACCATCGCCGTCGCCGCCATCCTCGGGAGCCTGTTCCCCCAGCGGGGCCTGGCGCCGCAGCGGGTCGCCCAGTACCTCGCCGACCACCCGGGGGTCGGGCCGACCCTGGACCGCCTCGGCATGTTCGACGTGTTCGGCTCGGCCTGGTTCACCGCCATCTACGTCGCCCTGCTCACCGCGCTGGTCGCCTGCCTGATCCCGAGGGCCAGGGCGTTCGCCCGCATGGTCCGGGCCCGGCCCCCGCGGTCCGGCGCCGGGCTGGACCGCTACCGCAACACGGCCACCTTCGACCCGGCCGTCCCACCCGAGCAGGCGCTGGCCGCGGCCAGGCGCGTGCTGCGCCGGCGGCGCTACCGCGCGGCCGTGCACGGCGACGCCGTGGCGGCCGAGAAGGGCTACCTGCGGGAGGCGGGGAGCCTGGTGTTCCACGTGTCGTTCCTGCTCCTGCTGGTCGGGCTCGCCTACGGCAAGGGCTGGGGCTACCGCGGCCAGGTCACCCTGGTCGAGGGCGACACCATCTCCAACACCCGGGTCAACTACGACGCGTTCACCCCGGGCCGCTGGTACGGGCCCGAGCAGCTCCCCCAGTTCAGCCTCAGGCTGGACGACTTCACCAACTCGTTCTGGCCGTCGGGGCAGCCGCGCGACTTCGCCTCCCAGCTGACCGCCGTGGACGCAGAAGGGCGCACCCAGCGGCAGCGGGTAGGGGTGAACCGGCCCATGACCGTGGACGGCACGCGGGTGTTCCAGTCCGACTACGGCTACGCGCCGGTGGTGAAGGTCACACTGAGCCGGCCCGGGGGCAGGCGCACCGTGCCTCAGGACGGCCCCCTGCTCACCCTGCGCGACCAGGCCACCGAGGTGTCCAACGGGGCGGTCAAGCTGCCCATGCTCGACCCGCAGGTAGGGCTCGACGTCACCATGTTCACCGGCTTCCAGCTCACTCCCGGCCCGGACGGGCGGGCCGAGATCGGCAACGACCCCCGCCTGGTCAACCCGCTGCTGGTGGTCTTCCCGTGGCAGGGCGACCTCCACGCCGACGAGGTCCAGAGCGTGTTCACGCTCGACCGCACAGACCTGCGCCCGCTCGCCGACCGGCCGCTGCTGATCCCCCTGGGGCAGACCAAGGCGCTGCCTGGCGGCCTGGGCACGGTCTCGTTCACCGGCGTGCGCCAGTACACCGTGCTCACCCTGGCCCGAGACCCCGGTGTGCCAGTCGTGCTGGCGGCGGCCGTGCTCATCCTGCTCGGCCTGCTGCCGTCCCTCTACGTGACCCGGCGCCGGGTCTGGGTGCGGGCGGCCCCGGCCGGGCCGGGAGCTTCCCGGGTGGAGGTGGCCGGGCTCGCCCTGCAGGGCAAGACGGCCTTTGCCGACGAGTTCCAGGAGCTCGCGGCCGAGCTCGGCCGCGAGCTCGACCGGTCGCCGCATGCCGGTGGCAGGGATACCCTAGGCGGCGTAGCCGAGGAGGACGAGGCGGCCGCCGGCGTGGCCGAGGAGGACCAGGCCGCCGCCAGGTCCCCCTCGGGGTGAGCGACCCGACGACGCGCGAGACGACGCGCAACAGGAGCGAGGCCCATGTCGACCGCGAGGATGGCTGAACTGTCCGACACGTTGGTCTGGCTGGCCGTGCTCAGCTACGCGGTCGGCGCGGTGCTGTTCGGCTTCGAGTTTGCCTACCGGCTGCGCTGGGCCGGCCGGGCCGGCGTGGCGGTCACGGTGGCCGGGCTGGGGGCCAACGTGACCGCCGCCGTGGCCAGAGGGCTGGCCGCCCAGCGGGTGCCCTGGGGCAACATGTACGAGTACTCGGTCATGGTCGGGGTGGTCACCGTGACCGCGTTCCTCGTCTGGCTGGCCCGCCGGCCCGAGGTGAGGCCGCTCGGGGTCTTCGTGCTCCTGCCCGCCGTGCTCGCCATCGCCATCGGTGGCGTGGCCCTGCGAACGCCGGCCGGTCCGCTGGTGCCCGCACTGAACTCGGGCTGGATCAAGATCCACGTGGCCGCGGCCATCGTCGGGTCGTCGGTGCTCTGCCTGGCCGCCGTCTTCAGCGTCCTGTACCTGGTCAAGGACCACTTCGAGCGGCGCGCCGCCGGGCCGCGCCCGCCGCTGGTGGCCGGCGGCGCCCAAACCGCCGACCGGGCCGAGGTGCGCGAGGCCATCGCGAGCTACGTCGAGGAGGAGGCGGAGGCGCGCGACGCCGAGCCGCTGCCGGCCCCCACGGTCTGGGACCGGATGCCCTCGGCCAAGCGGCTGGACGACCTCGCCTACCGTACGACCGCGTTCGGCTTCCCCATCTGGACGTTCGCGATCATCGCGGGCGCCGTCTGGGCTCAGTCGGCCTGGGGCCGGTACTGGGGCTGGGACCCCAAGGAGACGTGGTCGTTCATCACATGGGTCGTGTTCGCGGCCTACCTCCACGCCAGGGCCACCGCCGGCTGGCGTGGCCGCGGCGCGGCCTGGATCGGCGTGCTCGGCCTGGTCGCGCTGCTGGTGAACTTCTACGTGGTCAACATCTGGGTGGTGGGGCTGCACAGCTACGCTGGGGTCTGAGGGCGACCGAGGCCGCCTGCACCGTTGCCGGCGAGGAGGAGCCACGTGCTCGTCGTCCGCACGCGCTCCATGGCCCTGTTTGAGGTTGTGGACCCCGGGCCCGGGCCGGGGGCGGGCCCAAGGCCCGGGGTCCTGCTGCTCCCCGGGGCGACCAGGCAGCTTCGAGCATCCGCGCTGGTGTTCGGGGTGGTGGGGCAGGGCGGGGCCTCCCTCCCCAAAGGGCGCTCGCACAGCCCTGCCCCACCACGCAGGTGCGTCAGTAGCCGGTCACGGCTGCGGCCGCACCGGTGATGGCCGAGGAGCAAGGGTGGCGACCGTGGCGACCTTGCTGCGCATGCGCACCTCCAAGATGAGGGTGGGCAGGGTTGAACGCGCCGTGCTCGGCATCGAGCCGTGACCGTCTCCGGCCCGAAGCTCTTCGGGTTGACTGAGCTGACGTGCCGATCGGGATCGGTGGGGGACGAGGCCCCCTGGCGGGACACCAGGGCGGCCTGCAGCCGCCGACACGTCTCAGCTCAAGAAGCGCCAGGGCCGTCCCGAGCGTTACACGCCTCGACGACCGCGGGGCCGTAACGGTCATGAGGCGTACGGGGCCGTAACGGTCCTGCGGCGTGTGGGGCCGTACGGTCATGAGGCGGGGGACGCTCCATCCGGGCAGGACGGGTGCTGTGGGCCACCAGCGCCAGCCCTGCCCCGCCTGGTGCCGCCCTGCTGCCCCCCACAGGGCAGCACCAGGCCCCCATCCCTTGCCTCGGCATAGCGTCCACTCGCCAGCGCCGCCGCAGGTCACGCACTGGGGTCGGCCCGGGCGGGTCACGTGCCGAGGTCGGCCCAGAAGGACGCCGCCCAGGTCACGCGGGCCAGCTCCGCCTGCCCCTCGAGGTCCGGGTGGAAGTAGTCGAGCACCGAGACCTGGCTGGCGGCGAACTGGTACCGGTGCGTGGCCAGACCGTCGAAGCGGCAGGCGCTCCAGGCTGCGCAGGCGTCCGCGAGGATGTGGTTGTACTGGTGTGTCCGCTCCACGACCGCCTGCCGCTGCTCGGGGCTGTTGGACTGGGCCAGCATCGACGGGCAGATGCGGCCCAGCCGCCACGCCAGGCGGGCCCGGCGCTTGGTGTGGAGGACCTCCCAGAGCCAGTGGAGGTCGGGGATGCTGCTGACGAACACGTGCGCGCCGGGTGGCAGCCCACTCCGCAGCACCGCCAGCGTCGCCCACCACTGGCCGGCGAAGGCCGCGGCCGGTGTCATGGCGGCCGCCGACGAGGTGCACAGGTCGTTGGCGGCGAGCAGCACGGTGACGTACCGGGCCTGGTGGGCCACTGCCAAGCGCGCCTGCGCCGGGCCGCCGGCCATCTTGGCGCCGCTCACCGCGAGGTTCCAGCGCCGTCCGGCCACGGCCGGGCTCAGTGCCCGGATCCGCTCGTAGTGGCTGGTGATGCCGTCGCGCGGGAGCCAGCCGGTCGACCACGACAGGCTGGGATGGTCGCCGTACCAGCAGCAGGCGTCGAACGCCTGGCTGACCGAGTCGCCGATGGACGCGATCGAGTCGGGCAGCGGCGGTGCGGCCCCGGCGGGCGTCCCGACCGCCGCGCCCGTGCCGGACAGCACGAGGACGAGGGCGAGGACGATGCCTGGGACACTCCGCCGCATGCGACCCCTCCAGTCCGGCAGACACAGTCCGGCAGACACAGACGGACGGACGTAGCATCCCAAAACCGTGATCCAGTTCCTATCCCCTTCCCACCCCGGTCCGGTCGAACGGTGTGCCTGGTGGCTGGACCCGGCGCTCCCGCGCCGCGGGATGGGAGGATGACGGCCCCTGTTCCCGGACTTGGAGGAGCCCGCATGGGTGTGTCACCGGCGGCCGAGCGGACCTCGGCGGGGGTGCAGCACATGTTCGACCGGGTGGCGCCCAGGTACGACCTTGCCAACACGGTGTTCTCGCTGGGGCAGGACCGGGCCTGGCGCCGGGCGGCCGCCGCGGCCGCCGCGCTGGAGGCGGGGGAGCTCGCGGTCGACGTCGCCTGCGGGACCGGGGCGCTCACCCGGGAGCTGGCCAGGCTCGCCCCGGGCGCGATCGTGACCGGGTTCGACTTCTCGTGGGAGATGGTGCGCCGGGGGGCGGGGAAGGGCGAGGCCGGTGCCGGGCGGTTCGCGGTGGCCGACGCGCTCCAGCTGCCCCTGGCCGATGGGTCGGCCGACGTGCTGACCATCGCGTTCGGGCTGCGGAACCTGCCAGAGCCCGGCCAGGGCCTGCTCGAGTTCCGCCGCGTCCTGCGCCCTGGTGGGCGCCTGGTCGTCTGCGAGTTCTCGCAGCCGGTGGTCCCCGTGCTCAGCCGGGTCTACGGGCGCTACCTGACCCGGCTCATGCCCCTGGCCGCCCGCAGGCTGTCCAGCGACCCCGAGGCCTACCAGTACCTGGCCCGCTCGATCGGCGCCTGGCCCGACCAGCAGGGCCTGGCCAGATGGGTCCAGGAAGCCGGCTTCGAGAAGGTCCGCTGGCGAAACCTGTCAGGCGGCATCGTGGCCCTGCACTACGGGGCGGCGGCCTGACCAGGCGGGCCATGCCACCGGCGCTCTTGGGGGTCGTGGGGAGAGCGTGGACCTGCCAGACCGCGGCGCCCCCGGGGAGCTGGCGCAGGCGCTGTTGGGGGGCCGTGGGGGGAGCGTGTCCTGGTGCACCCGCGGCGCCCCCGGGAAGCTGGCGCAGGCGCTGTTGGGGGGCCGTGGGGGGAGCGAGCTCCCCCCACATCGAACCAGGACTACGGTCAGGGCACGCCACACCAGAGCGAGTTCCCCCACATCGAGCGAGACTACACGCCACGCCAGAGCGAGCTCCCCCACATCGAGCGAGACTAGCTGGTTCGCGGTTTGCGCCGCACGATCTCGTGATCCCACCCCGCGTGGATGCCGCAGCGGGAGGTCGGGTTGTAGCGGGACAGGCGCGCGGTGCAGTCGTCGGCGGCGCAGCGGCGGAGCCCGTCGATCGAGCGCACCTCCTGCGGGGCGCCGACCGGGCGCCGCTTGGCATGCCGCTTGCGTACCACCATGCCGAGCATGATCCCCAAGGCCAGGCAAGCAGAAACCCGGTCTGTCGCGCCTCCTCCCCGGCGGGGAACTATGCTTTGCGTGCTCCGGCCCGGCCCGGCGTTGCCGGAGCGCGCCAGCTGGCCTACACTCCGGGTGGCGACTTGTGCGCCGATTCACAAGGACACGCGGAGCCTGGAGACGACGATGACCAGCCAGTACGACGCGCTCGTGGTCGGCGGGGGGCCGGGTGGGGCGGCGACCGCCTACCACTTCGCCCGTGCCGGCGCGCGCGTGCTGCTGGTGGAGAAGGCCGGCTACCCCCGCGACAAGATCTGCGGCGACGGGCTGACCCCCCGGGCGGTGGCCGGGCTCGACGCGATGGGCCTTCGCGAGGAGTACCGGACCTGGTCGCGCAGTGCCGGGCTCAAGGTGCACGGCGGCGGGCTGGTGCTCGAGCTGCCCTGGCCCGAGCTGTCGGCGTACCCGTCCTACGGGCTGGCCCGGCCGCGGACCGACTTCGACCAGCTCCTGGCCCGCCATGCCGAGAAGGCAGGGGCGACGCTCTGGGACTCGACCGAGGCGCTCGCCCCGCTCGTCGAGCACGGGCTGGTCCGCGGGGCGGTGGTCCGCCGCGAGGGTGAGGACCCGGTCGACGTGCGGGCCGAGGTCGTGGTCGCCGCCGACGGCGCCTCCAGCCGGTTCGCCCAGACCCTCGGCCTGCACCGGGACGAGCGCCGGCCCATCGGCGTGGCCATCCGCCAGTACTTCGTCAGCGGGCGCGACCACGACCCCTGGCTCGACTCCTACCTGGAGCTGTGGCGGGGCGACGACCTCCTGCCTGGCTATGGCTGGGTGTTCCCGATGGCCGACGGCACCCTGAATGTCGGCCTCGGCCTGCTCAACACCTCGAGCCACTTCCGCAACACCAACTACCGCCGGCTCCTGGACGACTGGCTCCCGACGGTCGGGCGGGACTGGGAGTTCACGCCCGCCGACGCAATCGGCAAGCCCCGGTCGGCCCCCCTGCCGATGGCCGCCAACCGGCACCCGGCCCTGTACCGGGGGGTCATGTTCGTGGGCGACGCGGCCGGGCTGGTCAACCCGTTCAACGGCGAGGGCATCGACTACGCGATGGAGAGCGGCCGGCTCGCGGCCGAGACCGGGCTGGCCGTGCTCGCCAGCGGCGACCGGTCCCTGCTGCGCCGCTACCGCTCCGGGGTCGAGCTCCGCTACGGGTCGTACTTCGCCCTCGGCCGGGTGTTCGTGCGCGCGATCGGCGACCCCCGGGTCATGAGGATCGCGACCAGGTACGGGCTGCCCCGGCCGACCCTGATGCGGGTCGTGCTCAAGCTGCTCGCCAACCTGCACGAGCCCACCGGCGGGGACGCCGCCGACCGGGTCGTACGGGCTCTGACCTGGATGGCTCCGTCGAGGTGAGGACCATGTGGAGCGTGGTTTGCGCGCGATCGGAAGGGGCACGTAGTTTGGCGGCTCCGTCCCCTACTTCACCCCGCACGCGCCAGCGTGCCGACGGTCCCGACGCGCCGGTGGGAGGCCAAACGTGAGCCTCGGCTCCTTCACCCCGATCCTCGTCATGATGGCGCTGGCGACGGGCTTCGCCGTGCTCTCCATCCTCGTGTCGGCGTTCCTGGCCCCCCACCGGCCCACCCGGGCCAAGTACTCCGCCTACGAGTCGGGCATCGAGCCGGGCCGGCTCCCCAAGGGCGAGCGGTATCCGGTGAGGTTCTACCTGACCGCGATGCTGTTCGTGGTGTTCGACGTCGAGGTGATCTTCCTGTACCCCTGGGCGGTCGTCTTCCGGCAGCTCAAGCTGTTCGGCCTGATCGAGATGGGCATCTTCATCGGGCTGCTCATGATCGCCTACGTCTACGACTGGAAGCGCGGCGGATTGGAGTGGGACTGATCATGGGCACCGGGAGCGGACTCGAGAAGCTGCCTGGCGGCATCCTCGTCACCACGGTCGAGAAGCTGGCCAACTGGGCCCGCAAGGGCTCGCTCTGGCCGGCCACCTTCGGCCTGGCCTGCTGCGCCATCGAGATGATGCAGACGGCCGCGCCGCGCTACGACATCGCGCGCTTCGGTATGGAGGCGTTCCGCGCCTCGCCGCGCCAGGCCGACCTCATGATCGTGGCCGGACGCCTCTCGCAGAAGATGGCCCCCGTGCTGAGGCAGATCTACGACCAGATGGCCGAGCCCAAGTGGGTCATCTCCATGGGGGCGTGCGCGTCGTGCGGGGGGATGTTCAACAACTACGCCATCGTGCAGGGCGTGGACCAGATCGTGCCGGTGGACGTGTACGTGCCCGGCTGCCCGCCGCGCCCGGAGATGCTCATCGAGGGCATCCTCAAGCTGCACGAGAAGATCAAGCACCAGCCGCTCAAGCTGGGCCGGGCGCGGTAGGCCATCGTGAGCCGACTCGACGCCGTGGCCGCCCGAGTTCGTGAATCTTTTCCCGAGGCCCTGGCCGAGACGCCGGCCGGGGCGCGCGTTGACCTCGGCGAAGACGTGCTGGTCGCGGGGCGCGAGAACCTGGTGGCCGTGCTCACCCTGCTGCGCGACGAGTGTGGCTTCGACATGCTGGCCGACCTGTCGTCGGTCGACTGGTACCCGCGAGAGCCGCGGTTCCACGTGCACTACCATCTCTACTCGTTCGCGCACAACGACCGCCTGCGCGTGAAGGTGATGCTGCCGGGCGACGACCCCGTGGTGGCGTCGGCGGTGAGCGTGTGGCCCACGGCCGACTGGCAGGAGCGCGAGGCCTTCGACCTCATGGGGATCACCTTCGCCGGCCACCCCAACCTGAAGCGGATCATCATGCCCGACGAATGGGTCGGCCACCCGCTGCGAAAGGACTACGCCATCGGCGGCGTCCCCGTGGAGTACCGCATCGAGCCCGCCTATGTGGGGGCCGAGGAGGTCTCGGCCGACGGACGCCCGTCGAAGGGCGGGCTGCCGCCGCGCCTGAAGCGCGACCGGGGATCCAAGTCGCCCTGGACGTGGACGGGATGATCGTGCCCACGCGGGAGACCGGCGAGGTCACCGCCATCCAGGACGTCTGGGTGGA
>DASYUT010000171.1 GCA_036000965.1 Actinomycetes bacterium | reverse complement strand
CAGCCGAACCTGTTCGTGAAGATCCCGGCCACCGGCGAGGGCGTGCCCGCCATCCAGGCGATGATCGCCGAGGGACGCAGCATCAACATCACGCTGATCTTCTCCCTGGCCCGCTACGCCGAGGTGATCGACGCCTACCTCTCTGGGCTCGAGACCCTCGCCCAGCGCGGCGGCGACCTCGCGTCGGTGCACAGCGTGGCGTCGTTTTTCGTCAGCCGGGTCGACACCGAAGTCGACGCTCGCCTGGACGCCACCGGCAGCAGCGACGCGCTGGCGCTGCGAGGCCAGGCCGCGGTCGCCCAAGCCAAGCTCGCCTACCGGCTGTTCCGTGACCGCTTCGCCGGCCAACGGTGGGAGCGGCTGGCGGCCCGGGGCGCACACGTGCAGCGACCGTTGTGGGCGTCGACGTCGACCAAGCATCCCTCCTACCCCGACACCCTCTACGTCGACAGCCTCATCGGGCCCGACACGGTCAACACCCTGCCCGAGACGACCATCGCCGCGTTCGAGGACCACGGCACCCTCGCCCGCACCATAGATCGAGGTGTCGACGACGCCGGCGCGCTAATGCGCAGGCTGGCCGAGGTCGGTGTGGACATGGACGACGTCGGCCGCATCCTCGAGGACCAAGGCGTGGCCAGCTTCCACCAGTCGTTCGCCCACGTACTCCAGGCGCTCCAGACCAAGGCGCGCCAGCTGGCGCCGCGCTGACATGGATTGGGCTGGCTGGGCGCTGTTCGGCCTCGTCGCCACCGCCGCCCTGACCGCGGTGATGATCGTGTCCCAGCTGGCCAGGCTGACCCGACTCGACCTGCCGCTGCTGCTCGGCACCGTCGTCACCGAAGACCCCGACCGGGCCCGGGTCGCCGGCTTCTTCCTCCACCTGGTGATCGGACAAGGGTTCGCCCTCGGCTATGCCGCCAGCTTCGCGCTGCTGGACCGGGCCACCTGGTGGCTGGGCGGGCTGCTCGGGCTTCTTCATGTCGCGGTCTCCCTCACCGTGCTCGTCCCCCTCCTCGCCGGCGTCCACCCGCGCATGGCGTCGCACCGGGCCGGTCGATCGTCGACCGCGGTGCTGGAGCCGCCCGGGCTGCTCGGCCTCAACTACGGCGGCCAGACCCCCATCGTCACCATCGCCGCCCACCTCACCTACGGCATCGCCCTCGGCGTACTGCTCAGGGCCCACTGACATGCGCCAACGGTTCCCCAGTGCCGGCGAGGCGGCCCGGCGCATCGAGGATTACGGGCTGCTGGGTGACACTCGCACGGCAGCACTTGTCGCCTCCGACGGCG
Organism: Actinomycetes bacterium; assembly: GCA_036000965.1. Lineage (NCBI taxonomy): Bacteria > Bacillati > Actinomycetota > Actinomycetes > Actinomycetes bacterium. Next base: position 2,917 of record DASYUT010000171.1, on the reverse strand, counting down.
CCATCGACTGGCTGTGCGTCCCGCGCTTCGACGGCCAACCCGTGTTCGCCCGCCTGGTCGGCGGGCCGGCGGCGGGCAGGTTCCGCATGGGGCCAGCCGGAGCCGCCACGGTCATCGCCCGCCGCTACCGACCCGACACCGCCACGCTTGAAACAACTTGGGACACGCCGGGCGGACGGCTCACCCTGACCGAGGGGATGATCGCCGACGTCCGCGGCCGGCTGTTGCCGTCCAGCCTGCTGGTGCGCCGGCTCACCGCTGTCGGTGGCCCGGTTGACACCGTGATCGAGTTCGATCCCCGCCTCGGTGAACACCACCGGTCGCCGCGCATCGAGCACCGCGGCGACGTCGTCGTGTGCAGCTGGTCGACCATCGCGCTCGCGCTGCGCTCCTGCCCAGCGACACCGACCGAGCCCGGCCGACCAACGAGGTTGACCATCACCCCCGGCCGCACCCTCACCGTGGCGTGCAGTGTCGCCGACCGGGAACCGCTGATCTACGTCGACCCCGACGCGGCCTGGGCGGCACTCGCGGCCGACGAACACGCCTGGCAAACATGGTGTGCCGACATCGACGGCGACCTCCCCCACCGCGACGCGGTGGCCCGCAGCCTGCTCACCCTGCGCCTGTTGACCTACTCCCCGTCGGGCGCGCCGGTCGCGGCACCGACAACGTCGCTCCCGGAGGACCCAGGTGGGATCCGCAACTGGGACTACCGCTACGCCTGGCCCCGCGACGCCAGCATCGGTATCGGCGCCTTCCTCGGCGTTGGCAAACTCGACGAAGCCCGCCACTTCGTCGCCTGGCTGCTCCACGCCAGCCGCCTGGACCGGCCCCGCCTCCCCGTCCTGCTCACCCTCCACGGCCGCCACCCGACAGCGGAACGGGAACTCGACGGCTGGCCCGGCTACGCCCGCAGCCGCCCGGTCCGCGTCGGTAACGGCGCCGCCGATCAGCACCAGCTCGACGGCTACGGCTGGGTCCTTGACGCCGCCTGGCTGCTCACGAATGCGGGGCACCGCCTCTACTCCGAGACCTGGCGGGCCAGGCGCGGCTTCGCCGACGAAGTCGCGAAACGGTGGCGCCAACCCGCTCGGCCTCCTGCCCGAGGAGATCGACCCCACGAGCCACGGCTACCTCGGCAACTACCCCCAAGCCCTCACCCACGCCGCACTCGTCCAGGCCGCCCTGGCGATCCGCGACGCTCACCCCCCACTGAGCAGACCGCATCGTCGCCACAACGGCCACCGCCTTCGCTGCGGGCAACGTCGTCTTTCGAGGTGCTGGACCCTCGTAGTGGCATCGGGTACGGCCGGCCCTGCTTGACCGCCGCGCCCGCGACGCCAACCAGGTGACGAGACGGTTCGCCCCCCGATCACTGCCACGGAACCCTTAACGGAAACAAGCGACCCTGCGCAGGTTAAGTGCGTCGTTGGTCCAGACGGTACAACACAGGTCCAGCAGGAACGACTGGATGGTCAAGCGCCTTCCGACAGATAATGGGACGGCAGCCCGACGACCCATCCCATGGCGTCCCACCACCGTCAGCAGATCCCGGCCTGCGCGGCGTCTGAGCTCGCGCACGCAGACCTCGAGGGGCATCTTGGGCCCGCCGGGTGGCGGCCTAAGCGACTGGACAGAAGTTCTGTCCGTATCCCAGATGAGGTGGGTCGCTGACGAAGTAGCCTCGTGGGCCGTTGACAGCTTGCGACCACAACGACCTCACGAGGCTGCGCCAGTATGCGTCCCCCCAGCGTGTACGCCAAGCGCCCCTGCCCGGCTGGCGACTCCTGCGACGTGCTCGGCCTGCTGCACGGCCCGCACCGGGTCGGCTGCCGCCTGGTCATGATCCTGCTCTCCCAGCACGGCTGGTCGGCGACGGGCATCGCCGAGCTGCTGGGCTGCGACCCGCGCACGGTGCGCCGCTGGGTGCACCGCTACAACATCACGGCAGCCACGGGCTCGCCGACCGACCCCGAGCCGGCCGACCCCCCCTGGGCAGCCCCAGGCTCGGCGAGCGGGTCCGCCGGCTGCTGGCCCAACCCCGGGCGTGGACCATCCCCCGGCTGTGGCAGCAGCTCGGCCGGCCCGCCATCAGCCTGCGGACCCTACGCCGCCGGGTCCGCGACGTCGCCTGCTGGCGGCGACCCCGGCTGGTCGCCAAGGGCGACCCCAACCGCGACCAGCTCCTGGCCGGCCTGCGCCAGCGCATCGCCACCCTGCCCGAGGGCGCGGTGGTGCTGGCCGAGGACGAGACGCATGTCAACCTGCTGCCCTGGGTGCGGGCCACCTGGATCCCCCACGGCACCCGCCAGCAGGTCATGACCCCGGGCACCAACCGGCGCCGGACGATCTTCGGGGCGGTCGACCTGCACACCGGTCGGTGGTTCTACCAGGTAGCCCGCAAGGCGGTCAGCGCCAGCTTCACCGCGTTCCTGGACCAGCTGCTGGCCGCCTACCCGACCGCGCCGCTGGTCGCGGTGGTCTGCGACAACGTCATCATCCACCACTCCAAGCTGGTGCAGCGCTGGCTGGTAGCCCATCCTCGGGTCGTGGTGCTGCACGGGGCGCGCTACAGCCCCCACGACAACCCGACCGAGCGCATCTGGGCCGCGCTCAAGGCCTGGCTGGCCAACTCCCCAACGCTGACCATGGCCGGGCGGATCCGCCAAGTCCACGCCTTCTTCCGCCAGCGCAGCCCCACCCAGATGCTGGCAACCGCCGCACCCCACAGCTCACCCTGGCTGCCCGAAGGATACGGACAGAACATCCGGCAGGCGGCTGAGGGCGGGGAGGCTAGCGCGCGTGACCGTCAGGGTCGGGTTCGCTGGCCTGGGGTGTGAACTCGACGTTGATGGCTTCTTCGGGGCGGCGCTCCTCTTGTTTGGCGAGGTGGATGAGGGCACGCTGGTCGGCT
>DASYUT010000170.1 GCA_036000965.1 Actinomycetes bacterium | reverse complement strand
GGAGCGCGTCTTCGACATCGCCACCGTCGTGGACGCCCTGCGGCGGATCATGGACGGGGAGACGGTGATCGACCCGACGATCGTCTCGCGTCTTGTGGGGCGACGCCGCCGGGAGGACCCGCTCGCCGCACTCAGCGAGCGAGAACGAGAGGTGCTCGGGCTGATCGCCGAAGGCATGTCCAACCGGGCCATCGCCGCCCGGCTGTTCGTCACCGAACGCACCGTCGAGGCGCACGTCACGCAGATCTTCCAGAAGCTCCACCTGCCCGAGTCAGCCGACCAGCATCGCCGCGTGCTGGCCGTCCTCACATTCCTCCGCGCCTGACCAGGCAGCCGAGCGGGAGGTCCCAACGGCCAGAGGGACTGGCCCTCGTTCATGCGCAGCGCAGGTGCCGCTCGACCGAACAGACCAGAGGCTTCGGGGTGGGCTCCTCAGTGACCAGAAACGACAGACAAAGGAAGTGCTCTCCATCCGGCACACGCCCGCCCAACCGGCCCCGAACGCCAAGACGACCAGGGCTCCAAGTCCACCCGGTCCCGAACGCGAAACTGAGCAGCGTTTCCGCTGGTCAGCCTGTCGAGCGGCTGACAAGCTTCTCGATCGGCTCGACGGGTCACGGCAGCGGTCGGAGTTGTGTTCCATTCGGAACAGGCTCGACGGTCGTTCGGTCGTTCTTGCCACGGGCTGCTTCGACATCCTCCACGCTGTCCTCGACCACTGTGTTGGCAGGAAGGTCCAGTCAGCCCCTCATCAAGCCTCCCGCCATCCCACGGCCGCGGCGGTACGGTCATGAAAAGTCGTGAGCTCGCCCAGAACTTCCTGAGGAACCCACACACGGCGCGCCGCCTGGTGGAGCTCGCGGATGGTCCGGATGGTGCGCTCCGCATCGACCTGGGAGCCGGGAAGGGAGCCATAACGAAAGCGGCGCTCACCCGAGGAGACCGTGTCCTGGCGATCGAGAAAGACGACCGGCTCGTCAGGGAACTCACCCAGCGGCTCGGTGGCAATCCGGCTCTCGAGATCTGTCACGGCGACCTCCTCGATGTGCAGCCGCCGCCCGAGCCGTACGTCTGTGTCGGCAACCCACCCTTCAACATCTCCACTCAGCTCGTGCGCCGCTGGATGACGACCGAACAGTTCATCTCCGGGGCCATCATCGTCGAGCGTGAGTTCGGCCGACGGATCATCGGGCACTACGGCACGACGAAGCTTTCCGCCGCTCTGGGGGCATTCCTCTCTATGCAGGTTGTCGGCTCACTCCGGCCCACGGACTTCCAGCCTCAGCCGCGGGTCCACGTCGCGATCATGACGGCTGCCCGACTGGAGCGGCCCCTGGTCCCTTGGCGGCAGCAGCGCGCCTACTGGCTGTTCGTCAACTACCTCTTCGAGCGCAGCCGGCTCACGGTGGGGGCGTCGCTCGCCGAGCTCCGTGTCCCGGGGCTGGCCAGGAGCCTGGCCGACCAGCCGCTCCGCGACGCCAGCATCGAGGACATCGCGTGGCTGTTCCACCACGTCCGCAAGCACAACGGCAACCGCTGGGCCCGAATCGAGTCCTTCGAACGCCGACTGCCGTCGAACCGACGAGCGCTGGACCCGGGCCCAGAGTAGTCACCCGCCACGGAGCGTCGCGCCGGTCACCGCTGTTGCCACTGCTCACCATCGTTGCGACGCTCTTGGCCGTGTCGCTTGCAGTCGCGGTCAGCGTGGCGACGGGCGGCACTCTCCCTAGTCTTCTGCGGTCGTACCAGCCTTGGGCCTGGGGCCTGGCCTGTTGTCGGCATCCTCAGCTTGGCCACCATCGGTGTGACCCTGCTCCAGTCACGGCACGCCCACTGCGGCGCGATGAGCCTCGGCCATGCCACGACAAGATGACCGGAGTGGGTGGTCGCATTGCTCGAGGAGCGGCTGGCGACCGTGCTCGAGTCGAGGTACCGAGATGACGTGGAAGCGGACAAACCGGATACCACGGTGAGCGGTGTGGCGCGCGCAATGGGTGAGCTGCTGACAAGCTGCTGCCAGCCAGCACCTCGCCGCGCTCCGGGCAGGCAGCAGGCCGGGCATCACCCCCGGCCTGACCTGCGGTTCTGTGGTGGAGCCCCCCGGGGGGCTCCACGAACAAGGGAAACCGCTCCAGCGGACGAGATCGCTGGATCTTGTCGCGGTTCTCCACCCTCGATGTCGTCTACGCAAGCCAGCAGGCCGCCCAGGCTGTCGTCGCTGAGCGCGACCCGGACGGTCGCCCGGTTCTGTGGCTTGTGGTAGCGGACCTGCAGCTGGAACCGCTCGAACAGGGCGCGCAACAGCGGTTCGGGCGCCGCAGCCAGCCGGTCGGACGTCACCAGGGGAAGCAGACCCAGCAGGTCCACCGACTGCGCATCCGCGTCCGGCCGTTCGGCCACCACGGCCCGCAACTCCGCCAGTTTGGCTTGCTGCTCGCGATGCAGTTCTCCCAGCCGCCGAGCGATCTGCTCAAACAGGGCCCCGCCGGGGTCATCGCGCTCCTCGAGCGTGCGAACCAGGCGCGCCTGGCGACCCTGGAGGTCGGCGAGGGTTCGCTGGAGCGCTTGCACCCGCGCCTCCCACGCCGCGAGCTCGCCACGGGCCACGTTGGGGAGGTCTTGGGCGAGCAGGGCACGCCGTTGGGGGCCGAACAGGCGCAGCGCGAAGAACTCCAGCACGCCGCGTAGCAGCAGGTCCTGGCGGACCAGGACGCTGGCGGGATGCTCGGGCTGCCGATGTGCGGCCACCTGCCGGCCGAGGCTGCGCTGCGGCTCGCAGGCGTAGTAGACGTAGTCGCGCCGGGCCTTGCGTCTGAGTTTGCCGCGCATCCTGCGACCGCACAGTTCACAGGTCACCAGCGAGCGCAGCGGGTAGCTGCGGCGCGTCTGGGGGTGCCGGTTCAGGCCCGCTCCCGACCGGGATCCGCGCCGCTGCGGTGCGACGTGCTGCGCGGCGGCAAACAGCTGGTGGGAAACGATCGGCTGGTGGGTTGGCCGTGGCGACCAGACCCACGCCTCCGGCGGATTGTGCCGGCCGCCCTTCTTGCTCGCGCGGCGGTTCCAGACCATGTACCCGGTGTACTTGGGGTTGCGCAGGACCTCCAGAACCGCCGAGTAGCCCCAGCAATCCCGGCTGCGGGCCGGGTCGGGAGAGACCGGCGGCGGGTAGCGGTCCGGATCCTGGCTGAGCCGCTCGGCGATCGCCCGGTAGCCCAGGCGCTCGGTCACCCGCCAGGCGAAAATCTGCCGCACCACCGCCGCGCGGACCGGATCGGGGCGCAGGCGGGTCTTGGTCTTGCCCTCCGCCCGGCGGGCTGGCACCGGGTGCGGGATCGGCTCGGCCTGGTACCCGTACGGCGGCCGGCCGACGTTCCATCCCTGCCGCGTGTGCTCACACGCCCCGTCCCAGGACTTCTCCAGCATCTCCAGCACATACCATTCGGCCACCCCCTGCTTGACCCGGCGGGTGAGGATGGCGGTGGCGCGCTTGCCGGACAGCAGGATCGGCTCGTCGGCGGCAAACAGCGCCACCCCGGCCTGCTCCAGCTCGTGCTCGATCTTGGCGCCGTAGTAGGTGCGCCGGGCGATGCGGTCGATCGACTCGCAGATCACCGCGTCGAACCGCCGGCCGGGCCGGCGGGCCTCGGCGAGCAGGTCGGTGATCCCGCCGTCCCGCGGGATGCGGAGGTCGAACGCCTCGTGCGCGGTGCCCTGCCCGCGGGCCTCCAGGTCGAGCCGGCCGGACTCCACGTCGTAGAAGTGGGCGACGATCACCCAGCCGGGCGGCAGCGCATCGCGGGAGGACGCGAGCTGCCGCGGCAGCGACAGCGACGGGTCCTGCTGGTCGTAGGTAGAGGTCCGTCCGGCCCACGCCAGCCGCAATGCGCGAAAGGAATCTCGAAGCATCGGGGAACCGGCGTTACCTGGCCGCAGAGCCGCCTCCCACGGCACCAGCCGGACGCCTGCGTCGCCTGCCAGCAGGCCGGGGAGGATCGAGGTGGGTGCGGCGGCTTGCGATGGGATCGCCGCGTCCTCCCAGCCACCCTGACCAGCTGCTGGCCCACCATGTGGCTGCTCGCCTGCTACGCCGGCGGCCTGGTAGGCGGCGGGTTGTTCGCCGCCGGCTGGGTTGCCTGCTGATCGTGCAGCCAACTGAGGAGCTCCTTGATCGCCTCGGCCTGGCCGGCTCGCAACATCCGCCCGGCCTCTCCCCGCACGACGACCACCTCAAGGCGGAACCAGGGGTCGGCGCCCCGACGACCATACCTCGACCCCGCGTCGTCCTGTCGGCTGACTTGGCACCCCTGAGCAGGGACTACGGGCTTCCGCGCCGTGCTGGGGAGACGAGCGGGGACGGGCGCGTCGGGCGTGTCGGTCACGCGTCCCGCCGGAGCACAAGCACGTCCTCGTGGGCAATGATGCGCAGCGGCAGGCCGCGCTGGCGGGCCTTGCGGACCCGGTCGAGCTGGAAGAACGACGGTCGGGCAACGAGTTGGTCGCCGCGGAGGCCGACCAGCAGCGCCACGTTGCGTTCGAACGGCACCAGGCCAGCGGCTTCGGCGGTCCGGGTGAGCTGGCCGGGGAAGTCGACCAGCTGCTCCCGGCGGCGCCAGGGCCGGGCGGTCAGCACCAGCAGCCCGCCGGGACGCAGCAGCTGGTGGCAGCCGGCGAGGATCTCCGCCAGCGCGGCCACCAGCCTGGGCTGCCCGACGCGGCCGAGGTTGGCCCGGTCGGGCGAGTAGGCGTTGTCGTACTTGACCACGCCTTGTCCTGGGCGCGCGTCGACTTGGCCGTGCACGCTGGAGCCGTACGGCGGGGAGGTCACCACCAAGGTGACCCGACCGGTCAGCTCGGGACCCACGAGCTTGAGGAGCTGGCGGGCGTCGCCGGTGACCACCCTGCCGGTGCCGGTGGCGCCGGCGGCGCGGGCGTGGGCGAGGTTGGCGCGGGCGAGGTCGGCCCAGCGCGGCTCCAGCTCCACCCCGACCGCGTCGCGGCCCAGCCGGGTCGCCTCCACCAGGGTGGTGCCGATCCCACACATCGGGTCCAGCACCAGCTCGCCGGGCTGGCTGTAGGCGGCGATCGCGTGGCGGGCGATGGCGGGCAGCATCTTGGCCGGGTGGGCGGTGGAGCCGGGCAGATACCAGCCGGTCCGCTGGGCGCTGGCGGGCTGCTGGGCGGTGGGCCACACCGACAGGGGCAGGGGCTGGTCAGCCACGGGCGCCTCCGGGGGAACCGGCCGACCGTTCGGCCGGGTCGGCGATGGCCAGGCGGGCGCCGAGCCGGGTGACCACGTCGGCGCTGACCCCGTCGCCCACCAACCGGCCCCGGGCGGTGTCGGCCAGCGGTCGGTGGCCGGCTGCTGCGGTCCACTCGCGGCTCATGGCTGGTCGGGGTTCAGCCGGTGGGGGTTGCCGTGGTCGCTGATGAACCAGATGTCGGGCCAGACCTGGTCGGCGTCCATCGCCGCCCGCAGCATCCCCAGCGCCTGGTGCAGGTCGCGGGCTTGGCCGAGGAACCGCCCGCCGAGCCCGACTGCATACCAGGCGCCCAGCGGCCCGGTCGGGGTGATGGTCGCTTCCTCCTCGCCCGGACCGGTGCTGGCCGCCAGCGCGGTGAACGCCCGGCGGGCGTGGAACGGGGTCGGGTACTGGTCGACGGTGATCATGCCCTGCCGGTCTTGGTGGACGATGAAGTTGCCGGCGGGGACGGGCTGGTCGAACGCATCGGTCAGTTCCGGCTGCTCGGCGGGGTCGACCAGCAGCAGGCTGGCCACAAACCCGTCCTCCTCGACGTCGCCGACGCTGTCGTTGCCCCACCCCTCCTGGGTGACGGTGTGCAGCAGCTCGGCCAGGGCCGGGTCGGGGTTGTGCTGGTAGTTGCCGGGCACCCGCCTCACCCCTGTTCGCGGCGGCCGCTGCCGCGCCGTGATGTCCGGTCGGGATGCGATGGTGCGGCCACGCCGCG
>DASYUT010000169.1 GCA_036000965.1 Actinomycetes bacterium | reverse complement strand
CACCCCCGCCCGGCCTGGCCGCGCTGTGGCTCGCGCTGGTGCTGCTGCTCGCCAGCCCCCTGGTGCTGCTGTCGTGGCTGGTTGGGCAAGCCCTCCTGCGCGCGACCGGCTGGCGACCCTGGAAGGTCGCCGCCGGCGCGGCCGCCGCGATCGTGGCGGTGGTGGTGCTCGCCGGTGGCCCGGAGCAGGCGCTGGTGCTGCACTTCGCCGGCTACCTGGCCCTGCTCGACCAGGTCGGCAAGCCCGTCGTCCACGCCCCCCTCCCAGGCCAGTTCCTCATCCCCCAGCTCCCCCTGTCCATCCCGGCCGGGCTGCTGGCCGCCGCCCTGAACCTCATGGGCCGGCCCCGGCCCGCGATCGACCCCACCGAGGTCCGCCGCACCCAGCGCGCCGCCACCCGCCGCATGATGCTCGCCGTCCAGCGGGCCGCCAGTGTCCGCGACGACCACTGGGACACCCCCGCGCTCGGCGCCGCCATCGACGGCGACCTCGGCTGGGCCGACCGGCACGGTCTGATCGTCGTCCCCGCGACGGTGCAGGCCCGCTCCCGGCTGCTCATCGGCACCTCCGGGATGGGCAAGTCGGTCGACATCGAACGCGAGGCGTTCTGCGCCGCCCGCGCCGGCCGCAAGTTCTTCCTCGTCGACGGCAAGGGCACCGACCCGAGTTCGTCGAGCGGGCCCTGGCCGGCTACCTGTGGGGCCACCCGCACGCCCGCGTCGCGCTCTGGCCGGAGCTGGCCATGGACGGCTGGCGGGGCACCCCGCCGCGCTGCACAACCGGCTGATGGCGATGCTGGGCTGGTCCGAGCCCTACTGATATGGAACGGCTTGTCAAGGCGACGGTTTTGCCTGGTGGACGGGATGGTTTTAGGCAGCAGGCAGGTCGCGCGGGCGCGCGTGATCGGTGGTGAGGTTGCGGTCGGGGCGTGCTGTGGCAGGTGGGGGTCGAGCGGCTCTTGGGGTGGAACGACGCGCCGGGACGGTGTGGATCGGCTGGCCGCCACACTGCTATTCGCGGATTGGGACCGCACGTCGGCAAGACGCAGGAAGGTGCCCCTGACTAGCTTCGCTTCGGCCAGGCCGTGGCATCCGGCTCCCCGGGGATCGGCCCTGCAGCGGCGGCGTCCCGACGCGTCGTGATCGTGCTCACCTTCTCGGCCGATCTCGAGCCGGTGAACCGGATGGCGTCAGGCGGTCATCTCGGCCCATAGGAACCCGGCGAGCTCCCGCGCGATCGCTGCGGCGACGATGCTGTTGGTGTGCTTGCGGGCGGCCAGCGTGCGGAAGCGGCCACACAGGCGCTGCTGCGCCGCCCACGCGCGCGCGACCACCCGGGGGTCAAGGCCCTGCTGACGGCCGGTGATCTCCCGGCCAACCCCAGGCCGGTGCTGGTAGGACGAGGCCGACTCGACCAGCTGCGCGCGCAGGTGGGCGTTGCCGGCCTTGGTCAGCCGGCCGCGGTGGACCTGGCTGCCGCTGGAGTACTCGCTTGGGACCAGCCCGCAAACGCCCATGAACGCGTTCGCGGTGGCGAACCGGCGCCAGTCGGCGACCTCGGCGGCCAACGTGAGCGCGCCCAGCCGGGTCACCCCCCGGTAGCGACTACGTCACCAACGCCCGCCTTGGCGCCGCAGCATGAAACTTGTCACAACGTCACGACCCCAAGCCCCCAAGAACGACTAGACGGGCGCTCGGCATACCGCCCCGCGCACCTTCCCCAGCAAGGGCGAGGCCAGCCGTTACTTGGCCCAGGTCGAGGCCGACCTGCTGCGCGGTGGCTTGACTGACCCGCGGCTGTCGCGGATCACCTTCGGTGAGTGGGCCGAACGGTGGCAGCAGACCACGGCCGACCTGCGACCGGGCACCCGCGTCCTTTATGACTACCTGCTGCGACGATTCCTGCTCCCGGCGTTTGGAACGACGCCGCTTGGCAAGCTCGACCCGATGACGGTCCGCACCTGGCTTGGCGGCCTCCACGATGCCGGCGAGGTCACGCCCACCACGATCGCCAAGGCGTACCGGCTGCTGCGCCGCATCCTCAACGTCGCGGTGGAGGCTGGCTACCTGCCCCGCAACCCGTGCGCGATCAAGGGGGCTGGCGTCGAGCGGGCGGCCGAAATGCGCCACGTGACCATCCCACAGCTCACCGCTCTGGCCGAGACGGTCCCGGCCCGCTACCGCGCGCTGATCCTGGTCGCCGGCTTCGGTGGGCTGCGCTGGGCCGACCAAGACCGAGGCGGGCCGGCGGGTGGTGACGCTGCCGGCGGTGGCCGTGGCCGCGCTGGCTGAACACCTGGACCGCTACGCGGCGCCCAGCCCGGACGGGCTGGTGTTCCCCAGCTCACGCGGGAAGTATTTGGCACGCAGTAGCTTCCGCCGGCTGGTGTGGCAGCCGGCTGTGCAGCAGCTCGGGCTGGACGGGCTGCGCGTCCATGACCTTCGCCACACGGCGGCGACCCTGGCCGCGGCCGCTGGCGCGACGACCAAGGAGCTGATGGAGCGCATGGGGCACACGTCGCCGGCCGCTGCGCTATCAGCACGTGATGGCCGACAGGCCGCCCTGGCTGCCGCGCTCGATGGCTTGGCTCGCGCGGCGAACCCGGCCGGGCCAGGCGACCGTCTAGGGCATGTAGAGGGCGCGATCGATGCCCCAGCGGTCGGAGAGACTCGGCAGCAAGGGTCTGAGCTGGGCGGATAGGGGAGCGGGTGACGGGAATCGAACCCGCGTCACGAGCTTGGAAGGCTCGAGCTCTGCCATTGAGCTACACCCGCGTGGCCGCCCGACGGGTGGGTCGGGCGTGGCGGCCCAGCTCACACGAGCGCGGCGCTTATGAGCAGGACCACGATGAGCGTAGCACCCGGGCGGGCGTCCTCCCTTGCGGACCGGTCCTGTGGCGTGGGCGTGGGCGTATCAGCGCGGCCGTGCGCCGACTCACCCTAGGGTGGGCTGATTCCACACCTCGGGGCGTCCCTTGTGACCCCTGAGGTTTCTAGTCACACCGTGGTGCCTGAGCCACCCTGGCGTTGATCGAAAGAGATCGACAGCGGCTCGGTGGAGAGCCAGGAGGGAGAGGGTCATGAACGAGGAGCCTACGAGGAACGAGCAGCCCACGCGGGAGCACCCGGTGCTCGGGCAGCAGCGTCCGGTCGCGAAGCAGTCGCGGTTCGGCGCGATCCGGAAGTCCACGGTGGCCGTGGGTCTCGCAGCGGTCTTCGTCGTGGCCGCCGGCGCGGTCGCCATGTCGCAGACTGGCAACTCCACGCCTTCGGGCCAGCCGGTGGTGCTCGCCGGCCAGGAGGTCCCAACCACGATCGAGACCGAGGTCCCGGCGACCACCAAGCCGGCAACGAAGGCGGCGGGCAACTCGGCAGCTGTTACGAACTCGACCAACAGGCCGGCCCGGTGCGCTGCCAGGGATGCCCGCGAGCGGGCCAAGGACCTGCGCGAGGCTCAGGAGGAGCTGCGCGAGGCCCAGGAGACCCCGACGCAGAAGCTGGCCCGCAAGCGGGCCGAGGACCTGCGCGAGGCTCAGGAGGAGCTGCGCGAGGCCAGGGAGACCCCGGCCCAGAGGGCGGCCCGCAAGCGGGCCGAGGACCTGCGCGAGGCTCAGGAGGACATCCGGGAGGCCCAGGAGGACATCCTCTGCGGCGAGTACCGCGGCTAGGACGATCCACCCACGATGCTGGACCGGAGCGGCTGCACCTCGACAGGTGCAGCCGCTCCTCAGGCTCCCGGTCGGCACCTGAGCAGCTGACCAGGGACAGGGGCTGAGCGATACTAGGCGGGGTATCCAATGCAAGCAGTGGGGAACGGTTTCGGGGGGTCGACCGAGGTCGGGCTCCTGGGAGGGGCAACCATGAGCGACCTCGTCGGCCGTGAGCTCGGCCAGTACCAGCTCCGCCAGATGATCCGGCGGGGAGGCATGGCAACCGTCTACAAGGCGTTCCAGCCCTCGCTGGAGCGCTGGGTGGCGGTCAAGGTGCTCACCCACCCGGGCGACCCGACCTTCGTGTCGCGCTTCCGGCTCGAGGCCCGCTCGATCGCGCGGCTCCAGCACCCCAACATCGTGCCGATCCACGACTACGGCGAGGCCGATGGCCAGGTCTACCTGGTGGTCGCCTACGTCGACGACGGCCACAGCCTTGCCGACGAGGTCGGCACTCCCATCCCCCTGGGCCGTGCCCTTGAGCTGGCCGCGTTGCTGCTCGCCGGCCTGGGGTATGCCCACGAACGAGGGCTGGTGCATCGCGACGTCAAGCCGGCCAACGTGCTGCTGCCCACCCCGAACTGGCCGATGCTGGCTGACTTCGGGATCGCCAAGCTCCTGCTCGGCGGCGGGGCCGGGCTCACCCAGACCGGCCTGGTGGTCGGTACCCCTGTCTACATGGCGCCCGAGCAGGCCTTCGGACTTCCCGTCGATCCGCGTACCGACCTGTACGCCGCTGGGCTGGTGCTCTACGAGATGCTGACCGGTCGGGTGCCGTTCGAGGCCGACACCCCGGCTGCGGCGCTCATGAAGCAGGCCTACGAGCCGCCGCCTCCGCCCCGGACGCTCAACCCCGAGCTGCCGGTCGAGGTCGAGCGCGTGCTCCTGAAGGCTCTGGCCAAGGACCCCGGCGAGCGTTACCAGGACGCGGAGGCGATGGCCCGGGCGATCAGGGCCGTCTCCGGCGAGCTGCCCGGCAGGGTGGCGCCCCCTGCCAAGCCACCCGCTGACGTGCCCGCCGCGGCAGGGCCCGTCGGCGAGGCGTCCGCCGACGCCGGGCCCGTCGGCGAGGCGTCTGCCAGGGCGGCCTCTGCCAGGGCAGCGTCTGCCAAGGCGGCGGACGGCGGCCAGGCGGCCCGGGGGATGGCGCCCGTCGAGCCTGCCGGTGGGCCGGCGACCGATCCCTTCGCGGCCGCCTACGCGGCCGGGGTGGCCGCCTACAGCACCGGCCGCTGGGACGAGGCGATCGAGCGCCTCACCCCGCTTGCCGAAGCCGACCCCGACTACGAAGACGTCGAGGAACTCCTCGAGAGCGCCCTTGCCACCCGCGACCGGGAGCTCCGCTCCCGGCCCCGGCAGGTCCCCGCCTCGGACGGCCAGGGCGGGGCGGCAGGCGGGGCGGCCGCGGGCGCCAGGCCATCCGGGGCGCCCGCGGGCGCCGCCGGGGCCGCGGGCGCCGCCGGGGCCGCCGGGGCCGCCGGGGCCGCCGGGGCGGCCGGGATGGGGGCCGGTGCGGCTGGGGTGGTCGCGGGTGCCGCCGCGGCGGGCGGGCCGGGCAGCTCCACGCCGGCCGGTGCCGCCCGCATGCCGTCCTCCCTCGCCGAGCCGGTCCGAGCCGTCCCGCCCGTGGAGACCAGGCAGGCGGCCGGCCCACCCGTGGGACCCAGGCAGGCGGCCGCCGCCCCACCGGTGGGTGGGAGTCCCTCCGGCGCGCCCGTCACGCCGCCGCCGTCCGGGCTGCAGGCCCCGGCCGAAACGCGGTCGCCCGGC
>DASYUT010000168.1 GCA_036000965.1 Actinomycetes bacterium | reverse complement strand
GTGGCTGGATGCAGTATTACGGGGCGTTCTACCGCTCCGCGCTGAGTCCCGTCCTGCAGCGCATCAACGCCTACCTGATGCGCTGGCTCCGCGACAAGTACAAGCGGCTGCGACCCGTGAAGAAGGCCAAGGCGGCCTGGCTGCGCATCACCAGCCAGGACCCCAGGCTGTTTGCCCACTGGGCATGGTCGCCCCAGTCTTGGTGGTCAGGATGACAAGAGCCCGGTGACGGGAGACTGTCACGCCGGGATCTGTGGGAGCCCGGGGGTGAGATTCCCCCGGGCCACCCGACAGTTAGGAGGTAACGTGACCTTCGGGCCTCATACGCGCCGCGGCCACGCGGACGCAAGCGGCCCAGGAGGTGGCGGTGACGACCGACAAGTCCGGGCGAACGAGCGCCGGCATCCTGCTCTGGCGCCGCCGAGACAATCGCCTGGAGGTTCTTCTCGCTCACATGGGTGGTCCGTACTGGGTAAACAAGGACCTGGGTCACTGGACGATCCCGAAGGGCGAGGTAGAGGAGGGAGAGGAACTGGTTGCGGTCGCTCGCCGAGAGTTCGCGGAGGAAACCGGATACGAGCTCCCCGATACCCCTCTCATCGATCTCGGTGAGATCCGGCAGAAGTCGGGGAAGCTCGTCCTCGCGTGGGCGGCGCGGGGAGACCTGGACGCCGCGACCGCGGTCAGCAATACCTACGAGCTGGAGTGGCCGCCCCGGTCGGGGCGTGTGGAGACCTTCCCCGAGATCGACCGCGTCGAATGGTTCACCCTCGATGAGGCGCGTCGCAAGCTGAAGGCAGCGCAGGTTCCATTTCTCGATCGGCTCCAGACTGCCATCGCTGCCGATCGATAGCCCAACCGCCCGGTCATTCATTGGAGCGGTGCTGTGTGTCAGGTTACGCCCCGCCCGGTGTCACGATGCGCCCGTACAGAACAAGGGCCCAGGTGAGGCACCCAAATGCGGCCGTGGAGGCCGCCGCGCGGGCGAGGTTCCACCGCACCCAGGTCGCCTCGAAGCGCTCGCGCACCGCCGCAAGATCAGCGATACGGTCGGGGTCTCCAGCCGCGGCGAGTTGGTTGTTGAGCGGCACGTTGAACCCGATCGTGATGACCAGCGCCACCATGTACAGAACCAGCGCGGCCGCGATCCAGGGCAGCACCGGTCGCCCGTCTGAGCGCAGGTGCAGCACGGCGGCCACGGCGGTCAACAGCAACGCGCCGAAGAAGCTGACGACAAACCAACCGTTGAGGATCGCCACATTGATCCGCTGCATCACCGCAACGAAGGTCCGGTCGTCGGTGCGGCCCAGGCCAAGCATGACTGAGCAGGCGTAGGCGTAGAACAGGCCCGCCATCAGCCCCGTGGTGATCGTGGCCGCGACCAGCGCGGCGCCTCGAACCGACGCCAACATCGCATCCTCCATGGCTCGAATCGGACTTCCAGATATGAAAGGGACGTGCTTTCCGGCAGTAGTGGTGCTGCCCTGGGGGGGTGCATGCTCGACCGGGACTGGGGCGGCGCGGTGGCCGCGCCGCCCCAGTGCTCGGTCTGCGTCACCGGTCCCAGACGCCGGTGGCGGCGGCCGCCCGGGCATAGTCGCGGAAATCCCGAGGCGGGCGGCCGAGGGCGCGCTGGACGCCGTCGGAGAGGTGGGCGTTGCGGCCGTCCAGGACTTCGGTGAACAGCTCGATCAGCAGCTTCACGAACTCATCCGGGAGGCCGTCCTCCGTCAGCGCGGACGCGTACTGCTCCATGGAGACCGGCACATAGCGGATGGTTCGGCCGGTCGCCTTGGCGATCTCCCCAACCGCCTCCGCGAAGGTCAGCAGCCGCGGGCCCGTCACCTCATACAGCTGACCCACGTGCCGGTCATCGGTCAGCGCCGCGACCGCCACGTCGGCGATGTCCTCGGCGTCGATGAACGGCTCGGCGACCTGCCCGGCCGGGAACGCGAGCTCGCCGGCCAGCACCGGCTCCAGCCAGAAACTCTCGCTGAAGTTCTGGCTCATGAAGCTTGACCGCACCAGCGTCCAGTCGGCGCCGGAGTCCCGCACCGCCTGCTCGCCGCGCAGGGCGCCTTCCTCGTTGCGACCCGACAGCAGCACCAGCCGCCGGGCGCCGCTTGCCACCGCCAGGTCGGCGAACGTCCCGACCGTTTCGGCAGCCCCTGGGAATGCCAGGTCCGGGGCGTAGGTCGCATACACCGACGCCACGTTCTCTAGCGCGGGTGCCCAGGTGGCCTGGTCGTTCCAGTCGAACGGCGGCTCGCCGGAGGGGGTACCGATCCGGATCGGCAGGCCGCGGGCCCGCAGCCGCTGTGCCACCCGGCGGCCGGTCTTGCCCGTGCCGCCAACAACCAGTGTCGTGTTCACGTGCGTCTCCTCTCGTGTGGTTCGCTCCTTTCGCCAGTGAACGCCCAGGCGGTGAGACGAGCCATGGTTGAGAGGCTCGACTCCATGTTCCTGCGTCTACACTACGGGCCGATGGGTCTACACTGCGGCGCATGGACGCACTCACCGGCCTTCTGGACGGGCCGAGGGCCCGAGGAGCGTTCCTGCTCCGCTCGATCCTGGACCCGCCCTGGTCCATGCGGATCCAGGACCAGGCGCCGCTCACCCTGGTGGCCATGGTGCGCGGCGAGGCATGGGTGGTTCCCGACGGCGGCGACGCGGTACGGCTGCGCCCCGGAGATGTCGCGATCGTGCGCGGTCCGCATCCGTACACGGTCGCCGACGACCCCGCCACACCACCCCAGGTCGTGATCCACCCGGGGCAGCGCTGCACCACCCCAGAGGGGAGGACCTGGTCGAGGCGATGGAATGGCTGGGCGTCCGCACCTGGGGCAACAGCCCGGCCGGCTCGGCGGTGATGCTCAGCGGCACCTATGAGCTGCGCGGCGAGGTCAGCCAGCGGCTGCTGGGAGCGCTGCCGGCGATGCTGGTCTTCCCCGACGACGCCTGGGACTCTCCCCTCATCGGGTTGCTCGGCGAGGAGATCGTCAAGGACGAGCCGGGCCAGGAGGCGGTGCTCGACCGGCTGCTGGACCTGCTGCTCATCGCCGTCCTGCGCGCATGGTTCGCGCGCCCTGACGCCGAGGCGCCCGCCTGGTACCGAGCCAATGGTGATCCTGTCGTGGGCCGGGCCCTGCGGATGCTCCACAACAACCCGGCGCACCCGTGGACGGTGGCGACGCTGGCCGCCGAGGTCGGCGTGTCCCGCGCGGCGCTGGCCCGCCGCTTCACCGAGCTGGTCGGTGAGCCGCCGATGACGTTCCTCACCGGCTGGCGGCTGGCCCTGGCCGCCGATCTGCTGCGCGAGCCGGACGCCACCGTCGGGGCGGTGGCCCGGCAGGTCGGGTACGGCAGCCCCTTCGCGCTCAGCACCGCCTTCAAGCGCGTCCGCGGCATCAGCCCACAACAGCACCACGTCGGCGCATCCGCGAGGTGACTGCCGGTCCGCGGAGCCGTCACAGAAGCCACTACCTGACCGCTTGAAACACGTTCTATTGAGGGTGTCCGTGATGCTCTTCAGTGGGCATCCGTGGAGCTACCGGCCACAGGGCCTCGGCATAGTGCGGAGTTGTCTGGGTAGTCAGGTGAGGGTCGGTCTGGGTGAATGTGAGACAGGCACGGACTCCAGCGATCATGTGGGTGTCAACGCCCATGACCCCTCCGGAAGCCCGTACCTGCCTGCTCATCATCTCCCATTCCTGCGGTTGCCCAGCGGCTGGCCGCGCCCGCCGCGCTGGCACCCGACCAGTGCCGTGACCTGCTCGGCGACCTCGCCCAGATCGCCGACCCCCGCCAGCGACGTGGCCGACGGCACGCGCTGGGCGCGGTCTTGGCCGTCGCGGTCGCGGCCGTGCTGGCCGGCGCCAAGTCCCTCGCCGCGATCGGCGAGTGGGCGGCTGACGCGCCCCCGCCGGTCCTGGCCGCGCTCGGGGCGCGCCGCGACCCGCTGCGCCGGGTCTACCGCCCACCAGGGGAGGCCACCGTGCGCCGCGTGCTGGCCCGCGTCGACCCCGACGCGCTGGACCTGGTCATCGGCCGGTGGCTGGCCGACCAGCAGCCACCCCCACCCCAGCCGGCGTGGCGGCGGGCGGTCGCGGACGACGGCAAGACGCTGCGCGGCAGCGGCCACCACCCCGGCCCGCAGGTCCGTCTGCTCGCGGCGATGGACCACACCACCCGCGCGGTCCTCGCCCAGACCGACGTCGAGGCCACCACCAACGAGATCACCCAGTTCCAGCCGCTGCTGCAGCGGCTGGACCTCACCGGCACCGTGGTCACTGCCGATGCGCTCCACACCCAGCACGCCCACGCCGACTGGCTGGTCACCGCCAAGCAGGCCGCCTACGTCCTGATGGTGAAGGCCAACCAGCCTACCCTGCACCGCCAGCTGCGACGCCTGCCCTGGCCAGACATCCCCATCGCCGACCACACCCGCGACCGCGGCCATGGCCGGGTCCAGACTCGCCGCCTCCAGGTCACCACGATCGCCGGCCTCGACTTCCCCCACGCCACCCAGGCGATCCGCAGCACCCGCAGGGT
>DASYUT010000167.1 GCA_036000965.1 Actinomycetes bacterium | reverse complement strand
GGTTAGCTGCTGGTTGCCGGGTCGCGGACGAAGGTCTTGCGGAAGAGCACGGCGAGGTGCTCGGCGTAGTGGTCGGGTGACCAGTGTCGGTCCACCAGCAGCCCCTCGAGGACGTCGAAGGACATCAGCGCCCAGAGCATGTCGGCGGCGGTGTCGACCGTCCACGGCGGTGCCAGGCGGCCCTCCTGGTCCAGCCAGGCCACCAGCCGGCGGCAGCCCGTGTGCCAGTTGCTCATCGACCGGTCCCAGAGGGCGGCCGCGTCGGGGTCGCTGCGGCGGACGCGGTCGACGGCGCGGGAGACCGGGAGGAGCCGTGGGTGGATCCGGGCCAGGTGCCAGGCCCACTCCTGGAGCGCGGCCGCGGCGTCGGGCGCCTCCCACACCCGCCGCAGGGAGCCGGCGATGTCTTCGCGCTCCCCGAGGTAGCTGAACAGCGCGGTGAGCAGCGCGGTGCGGGAGGCGAAGTGCAGGTAGACCGCGCGGCGGGAGACACCGGCGCGCGCGGCGACGGCCGCCATCGTCAGCGCTTCGAACCCCTGCTCCTCCAGCAGCTCCCTGGTGGCGGCCAGCAGCGCGGCGCAGGTGCGTCGGCTGCGGGCGTTCTGCGGTTCCGCGATGGCCTTCGCCATGCCGGCTCCTCGCACTCACCTTCACGTGATGTGCAGTTTACCTGCCGCTGAACTTCACATGGTGTATACTTCAGATATGCACATAGTGTGAAGTTCCTAGCAGGAGGAGGGCACCATGACCACCCTCGCCGACCTCATCCTCGCCACCCGCCGCCGCACCCGCGCGACCGCGGTGGGTGCCGCGGTCCTGGCCGCCGCCGCCATCTGGCTGGCCGCCGTGCCGCTGTTGGGGGTCGACCTGCAGGTCGCCCAGCCCAGCGGGAAGCCGCCAGCCCAGATCACCCTGCCCCTGGTGCTGGCCACGGCGCTGGCCGCGTCCCTGGCCGGCTGGGGGCTGCTCGCCCTGCTGGAACGGCTGACCCGCCGGGCCCGGGCCATCTGGACCGCCACCGCGGTGGTCGCGCTGGTCGCCTCCTTTGTGCCCCTGCTCGCCCCCGGGACCCCCACCACCTCGAGGGTCGTCCTGGCCCTGATGCACCTCACCGTCGCCGCGATCCTCATCCCTTCCCTGACCCGCAGCGCACCAGCCGATCCGGCGGCCTGACCACCCACCCCAAGCCACGCAGCCCGACACCCAACAGGAGCGATCCTATGAGCATCTTCACCGACGCCGAACGCGCCTACCTGCAAGCCGGTCGCCTCCAGTGGGGTGGCCCGGAGCGGCGACTGGCCCGCCTGGCCACCGTCGGCCCCGACGGCACCCCCCACGTCACCCCGGTCGGGATGTGGACCCTCGACCCCGACGCCGAGGTCATCGAGGTCGCCGGCACCGACCTGGCGGCCACCAAGAAGTTCCGCGACGTCGCCCGCACCGGCCGCGCCGCCATCGTCATCGACGACGTGCTGGCACCCTTCCAGCCACGCGGCGTGGAGATCCGCGGCCGCGCCGACGCCATCGCCGATCCCGAGCCACGCATCCGCATCCATCCCCAACGCATCATCGGCTGGGGCCTGGACGACCCCAACCGCCGCAACGCCCGCACCGTCCCATCCCGCTAGATCCCAATGCCATCAGCAGGTGTGTACACGGTGCGAGCAGCAGCGTGAGCACCGAGGACGCAGCAAGAACGTCATGCTCCGGCTGTCCACATCCGGACATACCCAAGCTGGTGGCGGTTTGTTCGTTCGGAAGGCGGCTTCCGACAAGGCTCGGAGAACCACGTCGGTGCCGAGGCGATCACGAACCTCGCCAGCGAGCTTCACGAGCTGGGATTCGAGCTCACCAGCAGTGGGTACCTCCGGCCGCTCGTGCTCAGCACGCTCGAGGGTGTTCCGGTCACCGATGCTCTCAGCAGATGGGGGTCATCGCAGCCGAGATGCTGCGGCGGCTGTAGGAGCTCGGTGTAGCCCCGTCCGGGCAGGTCGACCACGTACACGGTGTGCTCCTTGGCGAGCACGGGCAGCTGGTCCTTCCACCCGATCACCGGGGCCGCCCCGGCGAGAGCAGGATGACCGGCGGCCCCGACCCGGCCCGGACATAGTGGAAGCGCGCCGCCGGCGTGTCCACGAACCGGGAGCCGACCTGCCGCAGGTAGGGCGATCGGTAGGAGCGGCCGGCCTCGGCCGGCAGGTAGCCGTAGGCGCCGTAGCCGTAGAGGACCCCGACGACCAGCAAGGCGGCCACGGTGACCAGCACGACGGCAAGGCGACGCCGGCGCGGCCGCCGGCGCGGTGCCCCGCCGGCGACTGGTGGGGACACCGCCTTCACTTGCGATGACATGACAAGCCTGCTCCTCGCGTTGGCGAACGATCTCACCAACCAGGAGGGCCGCGACCGTGGGGAGGTTCCGCTCCGCCGGCGGAGCCGGACAGATTAGCTATCAGACGAATCGTTGCGGCCGAGAGCGCGCCCCGGCGACGATCCTTCCCGCCAGGCGCCGGGCGCGGCCGAAGGGGATGAGCCTCGTCGCCGACACCTTCCACGTCGGCGACGAGGCCGCCGCTCGTGGCGATCCGGATGAGCAGACGGCCGTGCGGGTCATCAGACGCTTCGTCCGACTGTCCAGCCCTATAGTACGGGAGGTTGTAATGCGTCGGATCTTGTATCTCATTGTCGCCGCCACGTGGGTGGCTTGCGCGGTTGCACCGCGGACATCGTTGGCGGCAGAGGCGCCGGATCCCAATCCGAATCCGGCGCTGTTCGCGCAGGACGCGCACCCCTACGGCACGAGCATGGCGACCTGGGGCGAGAGGGCGTCGCAGTGGATCTACGGTGAACCGTACTATCGCAGCCCGCTGTTCGATCAGACCGGAGCCAACTGCGGTGTCGATCAGCAGGGGCCGGTCTGGTACATCGCGCGAATCGCCGGGCCGCTTGTATTCAGCGGCACACGGCATTGCACCATTCCGCACCAGAAGGCGCTCTTTCTGTACATCGGGGCCGTCGTCGACGACTACCCGTGCCCCGACCCCAACTTCCAGCCCGCACCGGGTCAGTCGCTCTACGACTTCTTGAGCGCCGACGCCAAGGCCATCATGGACACCGTCAATGAACTGGACGTCTCGCTCGACGGCCAGCCCCTCAACGACGTATTCAGCTACCGCTACCACTCGGACGATCTGTTCTCTATCACGGGCGACTTGAGCCTGCGGCTGGTCATGGACTCCTGCATCACAGGGCAGCCGCAGCCGGCGATCGTGGACGGCTTCTTCATGATGTTCAAGCCGCTCGACCGGGGCGAGCACGTCGTCCGGGTGCACGGGACCGCTACGGGTGGCGACGACAAGACGTTCACCTATTTCTTGACGATTACGTGAGGGCCCGACGGACCCCTCCCGTGTGCAAATAGCTGGCTGCCGTTGAGCGACGGGTTGGTGGTCGCACATTCGCCTACCAACCCGTCGTCGGGCTGCCCGCGCCGGCAACCTCGGCGTAGCGCGATGCATCGACCGAGCGACCGAGCAGGTAGTGCTACGTTCGTCAAATCCGGAACGGAAAGACGGGCTCACTGCTGTCCTCACAGCCTGGCCAATGGTGCTCTTGACCAGCAATGATCCGAGGCAGATGTCCTGTGCCACTGAAGTCGGCCCGGTGTCAGCGAATCCGGCCCATCCGTGGATCCGTGCCACTCAATCAGGCCCGCCCAGGTGGTGAGCTTGCTTGTGGAGAGACGCCGGCCCGAGGCGGGCCGGATTGACTGGCGGATGGCCGGCCTCAGCCGTGCCACTCAATCAGGCCCACGCAGGTCACGACATCGGAACCGGGCCGCCTTCGATGGCAACGGACAGCAGAGCAGGTGTACCGCTTTTGAGGAACGTAGCAGTAGCGGTAGTTTGTTGATTAGAGGGTGTCCGAAATGCTGGTAGGGCGGGTGTTGTTAGGTTTGCGCTGAAGCAGCGTCGAGGTGACGCCGCCGCGTCGCCGCTACCCGACCGACCTCACCGATGCGCAGTGGGCGCTACTGGCCCTGCTGATCCCCAACCCAAGCCCGATGGCCGCCCGGCCGTGCACGACCGTCGGGAGTTGGTTAATGCCATGCTCTACTGGCTGCGCGCCGGCTGCGCCCGGTCGCGCGTATCCGCGCCACCGTCGAGCGGCTGCGCGCGGTCCGCGGCGTGGCCGAGATCACCGACCCGGTCACCATGCCCGCGCGCGAGCTGGCCGCCGGCGACGGCTGCGCCGGCTCGGCACCCCGCGCGCGTCATCGCGACTATCAGGAGGCTACCCATGTCCAGCGTGAATCCGCATGACCTGTCACCACACATGCCGAACGGATCGCGATCAGCGCCCGACCCGGCTGGGACGCCGCCGCTGCTCGGCAGCATGTGGGCTTCGTTGCGGGGTTTCTGGGATGACGCACCGGGATACCAGCGCCTGGCGTACCTCGTCGGGGCGGCGCTGATCGCCACCGGGCTGGTGCACGCCGGCATTTGGGCGGTGGTCGGCGGGTCGGCGGCCGGACCGTTGTCGTGGCGCAAGCCCACGACCTTCGGTATGTCGTTCGGCCTGACCACCGCCACGCTGGGCTGGGCCGCCGCGTACCTGCCGGTGCGGCGGGGGATCGGCTGGGTCGCCTCCGGCCTGCTGTGCGCCGCGACCACCGTGGAGGTCGCCTGGGTTGCGCTGCAGCACGCACGAGGGGTGCCCTCACACTTCAACACAGCGACCACGCTGGACTACACCCTGTTCATCGTGGGAGGGGTGGCCATCGCCGTCACCATCCTCGTCACCGCCGCCATGACCCTCGCAGCCTTCACCCGCACGACAGCACCCTCGCCGATGGCCTGGGCGATCCGGTCAGGGTTGGTGGCGCTGCTGGCCGCCCAGGCCATCGGTGTCTGGATGATCGTGCACGGCGTGTCACTGCTGGACGCCGGTGCCGATCCCCTCACGCAGTCGATGAGCACATCCGGCGCTGCGGGAGCGATGAAGTTCGCCCACGCTGTCCCCATGCACGCGATCCAGGTGCTCGCAGCGCTGGCCTGGCTGCTGTCGTTCTCCGGCCTGACCCAACGTCGACAGCTGTGGCTGGTGGTCCTGGCGGTCGCCGGGTACGCGGGCCTGTTCAGTGTCGCGCTGCTGCGCACTGCCTACGGGCTTGCACCGTTCGATCTGGTCAGCGTCTCCACACTGATCTACCTGATTGCGGGTGGGCTCTTGACCGCCTCCGCGGTCGCCGCCGTGGCCGGCTTGTATCACCGCGCTGCTGCCCCCGGGAGCTGAGCCTCATCGACGCCGCTTGGGTCAACCCACACCCCCCCGGTTCGCAGCCGTCACGCGGCGCCGCTCGTGGCGCGCCCCGGCGCATCACCGAGACCGAGCGCGGCCGGATCATCCAGCTGGCCCAGTGCGAGCCGCCCGGTCGGCTCGTCCAGGGCGACGACGGGCTGCTGGCCCCCGCCGATCCCGAGGCCCCGGCGGTCTGGACGCTGGACGCCCTGACCGGCGCGGCCTGGGCCGCCGGCAGCCGGCGCGCCGCAGCCAGGTCCGTCAGATCCTACTGGCCGAGGGGATGCGCTGGCGGCGGACCCGGTCGTGGATCCGCAGCACCGACCCGACTTCGTCCCAAACCAGCGGCCGTCCTGGCCCGCTACACCGACCCGCCGCCCGAAACGACCGTGGTCTGCGCCGACGAGCTCGGCCCGGTGATCCCACGCAGCTTCCCACCCGCACCGGGCTGGACCGTCGACGGCCACCGGGTCAAAGCCGAGCTGGACTATGGCCGCAGGCCCGAGAAGACCTGGGTGTTCGGTGCCCTGCGCCCTTTCAACGCCCGCGCCCGCCCGTGGGTCTGGGGCCGGCCACCGCCACCTCCCACGCTACCGACGCCGCGTCCTCATCTACCGAATTTAACGAACGGAGCAGTAGGAAGCGGCGAGGCCGCGAACGGACCGGGATTACGCAGGGTTCCCCGAAGCGATGTCCAGAGCGGGAGCGCTGGCCGCCACGATGCTGGTGGCGAGCGGTGTGCGCTGGTACAGCACGCGACGCCCGGAACGCCACGACGTCACCAGCCCACTACGCCGCAGGACCGAGAGGTGCGTACTGACCGCGGGCGTGCTCTGGCCGAGTTCGCGCGCCAAGTCGGTCGTCGACTTCGGCAGCGCGACGCTGATGAGGATGGCGGCGCGGCTGCGGCCGAGGAGCGCACCCAAGGCGTCCTCACCGGTCACCTCCGCAGCGGCCGTCGGCCACAGCTCGCCGATCCCTCGGGGACCGTAGGTAATGCTCGGCGAGCCGGCCGTGCCCGGGTCGACCATGATGTGCGGCCAGGCAAAGACACACGGCACGAGCAACAGCCCAACGCCGCACAGATCGTGTTCGGTGCTATGCCGCGAGCTGACGATCTGAATCGCGTGCTCGGCCAACTCGAGTTCCGGATGCAGGTCCGAGAGCAGCGCTTCGATGCCGCCCCTGGCGAGGCGGGCCGCCCGGTAGGCAATATCGGCATCGAGGACGGCGCGAATCTGTCGCCAGTGCGGCTCGATGGCAACTGCCCAGTATTGCCACAGGGCGTCGGCGAGGTGCCTCGCGCCGCTGGCGCCATCGGCGACCAGCCGCTCTGCGGCCGGTGGCAAGTCGCCATGCCAGACGACCTCGAGATCCGCGCGCAACCGATCCGCTGGGCAGTCGGCGACCAACTTCAGCTGCTGCTCAATGGTCGTCGCGGGGTCGGTCGCACCGCCGAGGAGGAAACTCGCGACGTGCGGACGCGGCGCGGGGACGATGGCCCGGAGCAAGGCCATGTCGACGCGACGCAGGCCGTCACGCGCTATGTCGAACCAGGCGCGATGCAGGCGGTGGATGCGCCCCGAGTTGACCATGTACAGGCTCTCGGCCACCTCGGCGAGCGGCGAATAGGCAAATCGCATGCGCTCGAGGTCGGTCGCGCTCATCCGCAGGCGGATCATCGCGCCACCGTAGCCCGCGGCGAACCACCACACCCACCGCACAACCAGAGCGGGCTGATCTCGGTGGTCAACCGATCGTCGACGCGGGTAGCCACCGTCAGCTCGCCTGCAGCGGCCACACGCACGCGTGCACACACAGCCACTCGCCGCCGCGCCGCTCGTACGTGTCGATGTATCGGTTGCTCTGGCCGGGACGACTCTGCGTCCGCGCGGACGCGACGGCCGTGTCGCCATCCACGTGGATCGCTAGCTGGTCGATGACCAGCGTCGGCGCCGGGTTCTCCCGTAGATCCTTGATGTAGCGGTCCATCTCCCACACCTCGCCGGTGGCTCCATCGAGGTACGCGAAGGATGGCGAGAGGATCGGTTGCAGCATCTCCCATGAGCCCTGGCGACATGCCTCGATGAACCGCAGGTTACGATCACCAAGAGCCTCCACGTCGTCCACGACAGCCTCCATGTGAGGTTGGGCCTGCGCGTGCCCCGCACTCCGGAACGGCCTCGGGCGCGCCCAGATGCCTTCACACATGCTCGCATTCCGCATGGACGGGCCTCAATGATTCGATCCTGGTGGAATCCATGGCCACGGGCTCGAATCGTGGGAGTATGGCTTTGGGTCGACGGCAGCCGACCCGAGCGGCCAGGCACGGTGTCGTTGCGCGGCCGGCAGATCGGCGCCCAGAAGCAAGGTGCGCAGCTCTGCAAGGAGTTCACCATGCGACTGCCACAGCTTGTCGGCATCTTCGGTCGGCGCACTACCTTTGCGGCGCTCACCGCGGGGACTCCACTGCTCCTTGGCGCGCTGAGCCCCGCGACCGCCAGCACCTCCCCTCAGATCATTCACCAGGAAGTGGCCGGCCTGACCTTCCTCAATCCCTGCACCGGCGAGCACATGACCATCACGAGCGGCACGCTGCAGTTGTTGGTTCAGGTGACCGACGATGCCAGCGGTGGCCTCCATGTCGTCGTCCACGGCAACGCCCAGGGAGTTGTTGCCACCGGAGAGGTCACCGGCGATATGTACCGGCTCGCTGGCGACTTCTGGACCGAGGAGAACCTCAACGGCGACGACGGCTTACCACTGGTCATCCAGGTAGTCGAGGTCCACGACGTCGACAGCCAGGGATCGAGTGACAACTTTATCGTTCATGTGGTGTCTCACCTGACCCTGAACGCGGACGGTGCCGTCACCGCGTCCGTCGACTCGGTCAGCGCCGAATGCCGGGGCTAGTCTTCACCTGGCCTCGATATTTCACGAAGGGTTGAGGCCGGGGTGAGGCCGTGGCGGGCTCGGGGAGTGCCGGTCAGGTCAAGACTGTTGACCAAGATCGTGACGCTGTCGCGCTCGTCAGGCTCTGCGTGCTTGGAGCCTGGGGGCGGGCGGGTCGGTGGGCACGCCGGCGCTGTCGTTGCGGCTGGGCTGGCGGCAGCACCCAGGACGGCACGGGCGATCGCCTGGGTTGGCCTGGACGTCGCACAGCCGATGTCGCTCAGCATGTGGGCCACCACGGCACTCCGGCTGAACGAGCCGGGCCGCGACGCTGCAT
The DNA here is from genome assembly GCA_036000965.1 of Actinomycetes bacterium. Classification (NCBI taxonomy): domain Bacteria; kingdom Bacillati; phylum Actinomycetota; class Actinomycetes; species Actinomycetes bacterium. The sequence goes on along the minus strand of DASYUT010000167.1, from coordinate 532 downwards.
GGTTGAGCCGGCACGCCAACACCACGTATGGAACGAGCGGTTGCGTGCCCGGTCGAGGGGGCGCATTATCGCGCGGCCGGGACAGCCGGCGCGATCGTTGCCAGCCCGGTAGGCGCCGGGCCCCGGGACAGGCTTCCCGTCCGGGGGTCCTGAGGATTCGGGGACACGATGACAGACCGTCACGCCAAGGCCCTGACAAAGCTCGAGGAGCGGCTGCGGACCGGCCCCGGGGAGCTCTCGCCACCGACGCGCGCCGCGGGGATCGACGGCGACCCGCTCCCGGATCCGCTAGCCAAAAGCTATGTGGAGACGATCCGCCGGCACGCCTACAAGCTGACCGACCGACGCCTCCAGGAGCTTGCGGAGGCTGGCTGGACGGACGGCCAGCTCTTCGAGCTGACCGTCGCCGCGGCGTTCGGGGCGTCGAAGCGGCGGCTGGATGCGGGGCTTCGAGCGCTTGGTGAGGCTGCGGGGACCCGCCCGCCGGCTGGGGAGGGATGAGGGATGCGGCTGGCAGCCATCCGGCGAGGCA
>DASYUT010000166.1 GCA_036000965.1 Actinomycetes bacterium | reverse complement strand
GACCGGCTCCGCTCCGCTGCGGAGGGCCGCCGGTGCACGGTAGGCTCGGAGGCACCACGATCATCCGGGGACGGAGCGGAGCATGCGGGTCGGGCAGACGGGTTCGGGCGCGACCTCGGACGGGCCGCCGGCGACCGATGCGGGCGGCTCGTCCTGGTGCCCGCGCTGCGACGACCTCGCCGAAACGGCGACGACGACGCCCTGTGCGGCGTGCGCCACGCCCCGGGTGAAGATCGGTCCCATCCGGCGTGACCCGGCCGGTCCCGACCGTATCCGCCGGGCTGGCCGGTGTGGCGGCGCACCCGCTGAGCCGTCCTGGTGGCTGGACACCGTCACAGAGGCCGACCCGGCCGCGTCCGCCGCCGCGGCAGCCAGAAGCGTCGAGGCCGCGGCAGCCAGAAGCGTCGAGCGGGACGGCGAGCCGGGCCGGCCCCCGGTCGGATCCGACCCTGCCGGGGTTGCGCCAACCGGGACCGGGGTTGACCTGGATGCTGCCCAGGTCGCGCCCACCGCGACCGGGTTCGAACTCGACCCTGCCCGAGTCGCGCCAACCGGGACCGGGGTGGGGCCGGGATCCGACCTCGGCGGGTCGGGGGGTGCCGTGGCCGCGCCGCCGCGTCCCGCGGCGGCGGTGCCGCCTGCGGCCGGGCAGCGCTGGCTGGTCGGGCTGCTCGTGCTCGTCCTTGGGGCCGGCGCGGTCGCCGTGCGGGGTGCCAGCTTCGCCCCGGCGGAGCGGCGCACCGCGGGCACCCAGGTGGCCGCGCCCGCTCCAGCCGTCGCCCAGCCCTCCCGGCAGCGGGCCAGGGACCCGTTGTACGGCTTCCCGGTGGTGCCCGAGCAGGCGGCCCGCCCGCTCCGAACCCTGCCCGCCCGGGGACTGGCGCCGGTGCCCGGTGCGTCCGGGTCGATGGTCGTCCGGTACGGTGGCTGGCTCTGGCGCCAGCGCCTGTCCGGTGGTCCCGCCTCACCGGTCGGTCCCGCGCCAGCCTCGCCTGTCTTGGCCCTGTCGCCCGACGGCGAGCAGCTCGCCCTCGTGCACACCCTCCGGGGCCGGGCGATGGTCGAGGTCCGCGCAATCGACGGACGTGTCCACCTGGTGGTCAACGGCAGCGGCCCGGCCTGGAGCCTGGACGGCCGGCTCGCCTATGTGCGCACCCCGAGCAACCAGCGGGCGGTGGCCATGACGATGAGCCTGAGCCGCAGCATCCCACGCCCTGAGCTGCGGGTCGTGGCCGGCGCGACCTGGTCGACGGTCCCCCTGCCGGCCGCGCCGGCCGACGCCCAGGCCGGCTGGACCGGTGACGGCGATGTGCTGCTGCTTGGCCGGGACGGGTCGCAGGCAGGCTTGTTCCGGGTGGACGTGAGTCGGAACCGACTCGAGCCCTTGTCCCCGGCCCGCGCTGGGGCCGCGCTCGCGCGCGGCCTGCCGCGCGCCGCGGACGCCGCCGGGCCGCTCGGCGGCGCGCTCGCCGGCGTGCCAGTGTCGCTGGTCGCGCTGGCACCAGACGGCCGCCGGGTGGCGCTGGTGACCCGCACCCAGAGTCGCTCCCGGCTCGACGTCATCGGGTCGTCGGGGCGGGCCAGCATCGACCTGCCCGCCGACCGGTTCAAGAGCGTGCACTGGGCGCCGGGCGGGAACCTGGTCTGGCTCCACGGCGCCGGCCACCTCTGGGCCGTGAACGTGGCCAAGCGCCGGGTCGCTGCCCGTAGCCCCGGCCTCCCGCGCGGCGCCGACGTGCTCGGACTGGTGCCGTGACGCGGGTAGGTGCGCGGGAGGGGTGCCCACTGCGGGTGGGTGCTCGTGGAGCCGTGGGTGCTCGGGCAGGGCGCCCGTCGCGGGTGGGCGCACCGGGTGCCTCGCAGGACCCGAAGGAGCGTCGGTGAGCGCCGTCCCGGCCGGGTTCCGGCCCCGCGGGGCAGGGACCGGCGTGGGCGGGTTGCCCCACGGCGACCCGGCCGCGTGCGTGGCGGTCGCGGTCGGCGCCTGCCCGGACCTGCCGTTCTGGCCCACCAGGCCGGGAGTCGCACCCGACGAGGAGATGGTGCGCCAGTGGGCGCTCGGCCTACCCGGGGTGGGGGAGGCCGGCGGCGGGCTGGCCTGGGTCGGCCGCGACAAGGCGCCCGGCCGGCCCGGACTGGCGCCGAGCGCGGCCGGCACCCTCGACCCCTTCCTCCGCGCGCTCCGGTCCCGCCCGGCGGGCTGGCTGAAGGTGCAGGCCACCGGCCCGGTCACGCTCGCCCTGGCCCTGAAGGCGGGGGGGAGGGAGGCAATCACCGTCCCCGCTGCCCGCGGCCCACTCGGCCTGGGGTACGCGGCCCGCATCCGCTCCCTGGTGACGCGGGTGCGGGAGGCCCTGCCGGCCTGGAAGGTGCTGCTCGTGCTCGACGAGCCCGGCCTCGGGCACGACCTCGTCGGCACCCGCCCCAACCTGGCCCTCGACCTGTGGCGGGCGGTCGGCTCCACCGGTGCCGAGGTCACCGGGATCCACTGCTGCGCGTCGCCCCCTTGGGGGCTCGTGCTCGACCTGAACCCGCAGCTCGTCTCGTTCGACGCGGTCGCCCACGGCGACGCCGCCACCGACGACCCCGCCTTCCGCCGCCTGGTCGAGACCGGTGCCGGCGTGGCCTGGGGGCTGGTCCCGGCCGGGGATGTCCCGGACGCGGGCAAGGTGGACGCCCAGGCTGCAGCCGACCGCCTGCTCGACCTGGTGCGCTGGACCGCCGGGGACTACCTGCCCGAGGTGCTGGCCCGGTCGGTGGTCACGCCCACCTGCGGGCTGGCCGCCCTGCCCGAGGCCGAGGCGGTGCGCCGGCTCGAGGTCGCCGCCGGCGCCGGCCGGCGGGCCTGGTCTCTTGCCGGCCTTCCCTGACCCGGGGAATGGGCTACCGTTGCCTTCTGCCAAGGGCGGTGCCGCCCGCTGGCGCCGCGCACGGCCCGGGGGCTGACGCCTCCAGCCGGGTCGCGGCTCACCCCGTGGTTTCGGGTCACCTCGTGGTCTCGGGTCACCCCGTGGTCTCGGGGACCTACACCAGGTCGAGCACGGCGGCCCAGCCCCCGGCCGCGGGTGGGCCGATGACGTGGTCGGCAAGGGCCAGGGCGGCAGGGTGGCCGCCGGCGACCGCGCAGGCGATCTTCGCCCCCTCGAGCAGCTCGACGTCGTTGGTGCCGTCCCCCACGGCCAGCACCCGGCCGGGGTCGAGCCCCTGGTCGGCGCAGAACGCGAGCACCCCGCTCCACTTGCTGACCCCGGCCGGGCGCACCTGCAGGGTGGACCCGCCGTAGACGAGGTCGGGGGTGACGCTCGAGCTGCCGTGGTTCCCGACCGCGCGCGCCACCTCGTCGAGGGCGGGCGCCGGCGCGCCCACGACCGTGAAGGTGAGGACCGGCTCGATGTCGACCGCCCGGGCCAGGTCGACGACTGCCGTCCAGGCCCGGTTGCGGGCCAGGTGCCGCGGATGCGTCGACGGGTGGGGACCGACCAGCAGCTCGCAGCCTGGCCGGTCGACGAACAGGCACGGCTCGAGCCCGGCGCCCGCGAAGGCGTCGAGGACCCGGTGTGCCGCGGCGGGGTCGAAGCCGGCCTGATGGAACGTGCGCCCGTCGCCGAGGTCCTGGCCCAGGGCGCCGTCGAGCAGGACCGCCGGGCCGCTCAGACCGGCCGGGTCGAGCACCCAGGCGGCGGTGCGCGGCCGGCGGCCGGTGGCAACCAGCAGCGGGACGCCGGCCGCCCGCAGCGCACGCACGGCATCGACGCTGCGCGGATGGACGCGCTCCTGGTCGTCGGAGAGGGTGCCGTCGAGGTCGGTGACGACGAGCTGGACGGCACTGGCGGGCATGCACCCAGCCTACAACGAGCCCCAGGCCCTGGGCGCCAGGGCACGGTCGGCTCCTGGCCGGCGCCAAGTGCTGCTCCGGCATCTCCATTCGGTTCAGCGGTGCTGGGATGCCTGGTCGGCCGCAGGGTGGCCGTCGTCGGCGTCGACCACACGTTGTTCGGTCCGCTTCCCAGGCCGCGCTTGACTCCGGTACCACGGTACAGGGCCATGGTCCTGGTGCGGCCCGACCTGACGGCCGTCAAGAGCAGGATCGTCTGCAGGAGGTTGCCATGTCCCAGTCCAGCGTCCCGATCGTATGCACCCTGCACCCCAACGAGTGGGGTGGGCGCCTGGACGAGTGGCACCGGCTGTTCGCCACCCACCTGGGCGGGATCGAGCGGCCGACGCCGGGTCGGCTTCGGCTGACCCTGGCCGCCGACGCCGGCCTGGAGCGGATGCGGGACCTGGCGGCCCGCGAAATGGCGTGCTGCGCCTTCATGACCTTCACCGTCACCCTCGCGGTACACGACCCGGTAGTCGCCGGCCCGCAGTCGCAGCGCGCCCGGCACTCCCTTGAGCGCCTTGACGCCAGCTGGCCGAGGTTCCTTGGCGAGTGTGTCGATCAGTGCGCCGATGCGGCGCCGAGCCTCGGGATCGAGCCGGGAGAACTGTCGTCGGGCGGCCGGCAGCAGGCTGACGTCGTAGGCCACCGGGCTACAGGCCGAACTCCGCTTTGACCTGCTCCCACGGAATCGGCTCGCCGCCCTCTTCGAGCGCTGCCCGAGCGGCAGCAGCGTCTGCCTCGTCCTCCGCCTCGATCTCGGCGGCGAACTCCGGCGAGACGATCGCGGCCACGCGCCGGCCGCGCCGGGTCAAGTACACGACCTCGCCGGCACGCTTGGCCTCCTCGACCACCTCGGCCAAGTGCTCTTGGGCCTGCTCGATCGGCATCTCGCTCATATCGTGAGTGTACGCGGCGCAGGGGCGCGAGCAACTCGCCGTCCACAGCTCGCGTCGTGCTCCTGGAGGCGTCGGCCAAGATCACCCGTTGAGCGTCGCTGTAGTCCTCGACCTGCTGACGGAACTCCTCAGCCTGCTCGACGCGCCAGCGCACGGTTAGGGCCCGCTGCCAAATAACCTGGCCAGGTGGAGTGCTGCCTTCCTCGGTGTTCCGGCGGTGGAACGACCAAGTTGTTGGCTGGCAAGCCCTTAGGCGCGGGCGGCGCAGCTCATCGAGGTCGACTGGCACGCCGCGCTCACGGCGCTGCATCCGCTCGATGATCGCCTCATAATCTGGCCGCCGCTGGAAGCGGACGGTGAGCGCCCACGCCTCAAGTACCTCTTGCAGCGGCCCGATTGCAGCGGCCCGAAGTCCTTGGTCTCGCTTGCGACCTCAAGCGCCCGGGTTACCTCTGCGATGAACCACTGGCGATCTTCGGGGCGGATGCGCAGCAGCAGCTTGCCCGCCTCGGCGGGTAGCTCGAAGTGGTCGCCATCGATCCGCGCAGCGACGCTCATTCCGCCTTCCTCCCACATGTGGCACGCCACGCCAGTGTGCCGAACGTACAAACCCCCTGTCTAGCGCATGCGCTATGGTCGCCCCCGCGCGGGCCTGGGCTTGCCACCCACCAAGCCCGTGTCCCCCGATCACCACTGCCGGGCTACCTGACAACCACCAACAGTGACCATCACCCAAGCTCAGGCAAGGGAATACACGACTGCCGATCACACGACCATGCCAGGCCAGGAGGCCTCAGGGGGCGCAACCGGCTACCCCACGGGGGTGCGCAGCCCGTGCCCGGCGTCGACGGGCTCGCCGACCGGCACGGGTGGTGGGCGGTGCTCGGCCAGGCCGAAGCGGTCGTGGAGGCGGCGCAGCCCGGACCCTGGCTCGGCCCGGCCGGTACGACGTCGACCACGGTCAGCGTCGGCAGGGGCAGCGGCCGGACCTGGACCGACCCGACGCCGGGCAGCGCCTGGATCCGGCGCACGTAGTCGGCCAGCAGCGCCGAGCGGGGGTCGGCGTCGACCACCACGGTGAGCGGGTCGGTGCCCGCGCCCGGGAAGCGGTCCCGCAAGGTCTCGAACAGCCGGCGGGACTCCGACGAGCGGGGCAGGGCCTCGAGCCCCGAGTTTCTCCAGCTGGGCGTGGCGGAAGGGGAGCGCAGCGAGCAGCAGGACCAGCGCGACCAGGGGCACGATGGCGGGCGCGAAACGCTGCACGAGCCGGGACTGGCGGTAGAAGAAGCCGTGGTCGGCCGGGCGGGCCCGGGGCGACCGGATGCGGCCACCCCAGATCGCGAGCAGGGCGGGCACCAGCGTGATCGCGGCCAGCATGGCGACCAGCACGACCCCGATGCCGCCCCAGGCGAGCGAGCGCAGGAAGGGCTCGGCGAACACCAGCAGCCCGGCGAGCGACACCGCCACGGTCAGGCCCGAGAACGCCACCGTCCGGCCGGCGCTGGCAAGGGTGCGCTCGAGTGCCAGCGGGAGGTCGAGGCCGCCAGCGCGCTCCTCCCGGAACCGGCTGACCACGAGCAGGGAGTAGTCGACGGCGAGGCCTAGGCCGAGCATGGTCACCACGTTGACCGAGTACGACGAGATCTCGGTGGCATGGCTGAGCCCGAGCAGGATGAGGAACGCCCCGGCCACCGCGACGGCGGCCAGGACGAGCGGCATGCCGGCGGCCAGGACCATCGACAGCGCCGTGGCCAGCCCGGACCTGGCCCGGGACCGCAACCCGGCCCGCCGCTCCAACCGGCGTGCGGCCGTGCGCCCGCCGAAGATGATGAAGATGATCAGGAGCAGCACGAGCATGACCAGCTCGGACGGGGTCGGGCCGGTTGTCCACAGGTCGGGGCAGCTTCCGGGCTCCCGTCGGCCGGGTGCGGGATACTGGAGGCATGGGAGCAGACCAGCAGGCACCGTCGGCCGAGGAGGCCGCCAGCCGCGCCGACGAGCTGCGGGCCAGGCTGAACGTCGCGTCCTACCGCTATCACATCCTCTCCGACCCGGACATCTCCGACGCCGAGTACGACGAGATGCTGCAGGAGCTCATCGCGCTCGAGCGCGAGTTCCCCGACCTCGTCACCCCGGACTCGCCCACCCAGACCGTGGGGGCGCCCCCGTCGGGGGCGTTCGCGCCCGTCCGCCACCGTGTGCCCATGCGCTCGCTCGACAACGCCTTCGCCCCCGAGGAGCTGGACGCCTGGGGCAAGCGGACCGAGCGGACCGTCGGCCAGGTCGAGACGTACCTGTGCGAGCTGAAGATCGACGGCAACGCCGTCTCCCTGCAGTACGACCGCGGCCGGCTGGTACGCGCCGCCACCCGGGGCGACGGCTTCGTCGGCGACGACATCACCCCCAACGTGCGCACCATCGCCAGCATCCCGCAGCGCCTGACCATCCCCGACCCGCCCGAGGTGCTGGAGGTCCGGGGCGAGATCTACTTCCCGACCGCCGCGTTCGAGCAGTTCAACGCGCAGCAGGCAGCCGAGGGCAAGCAGGTCTTCGCCAACCCGCGCAACGCCGCCTCGGGCGCGCTGCGCCAGAAGGACCCCCGGGTCACCGCCAGCCGCCCGCTGGCGATGCTCTGCCACTCGTTCGGGCTGGCCGAGCGGCTCCGCTTCGCCACCCACTCGGAGTTCCTGGACTGGTGCGCCGCGGCCGGCCTCCCGGTCGCCACCCAGACCGAGCGGTTCGGCACCCTCGACGAGGTGCACGCCTTCGTCGACCACTGGGCCGAGCACCGGCACGACCTTGAGTACGAGATCGACGGCGTGGTGGTCAAGGTCGACTCGGCCAGGCAGCAGGAGGAGCTCGGCTACACCTCCAAGGCGCCCCGCTGGGCGATCGCCTACAAGTACCCGCCGGAGGAGCGCACCACCCTGCTCCGCGACATCATGGTCTCGATCGGGCGTACCGGCGCGGCCACCCCGTTCGCCGTGCTCGAGCCGGTCCTGGTGGCCGGCTCCACGATCGGGCTGGCCACCCTCCACAACGAGGACGAGGTCGCCCGCAAGGACGTCCGTCCCGGCGACACCGTGTTCGTGCGCAAGGCCGGCGACGTCATCCCCGAGATCGTCGGACCGGTGCTCACCAAGCGCCCGCCCGATGCCGAGCCGTGGCGCATGCCGCGGACCTGCCCGGAGTGCGGCACCCCGTTCGTCCGCCCCGAGGGCGAGGTCGTCACCCGCTGCCCCAACACCACCGGCTGCCCGGCCCAGCGCTGGGGCACCCTGGTCCACTTCGCCTCCCGCGGCGCGATGGACATCGAGCACCTCGGGGAGAAGACCGTCGCCGCCCTCATCGAGGCGGGCAAGCTGCGTGACGCGGGCGACATCTACCGGCTCACCGCCGAGGACCTCGCCGCGCTGCCCGGCTTCAAGGACAAGAGCATCGCCAACCTGCTCGACGCGATCGAGGCGTCCAAGCAGCGCCCGCTCGAGCGGCTGCTCACCGGCCTGTCCATCCGGCATGTGGGCGGCCACGTCGCCTTCGTGCTCGCGACCCGCCTGCGCTCCCTGGACACCATCACCGGCGCGAGCGAGGACGAACTCAACGCGGTCGACAAGATCGGCCCGACGATCGCCTCCAGCGTCGCCGCCTGGTTCGCCGACGAGGGCAACCGCGACCTGGTCCGCCGTCTCACCGAGGCGGGCGTCAACACCCGGTCCGCCGGCGGCGGCGGCGGGCCGATCCTGCCCCAGGTGCTCGCCGGCAAGGCCGTAGTGCTCACCGGTGGCCTGGACGGGTTCACCCGCGAGGAGGCGGAGCGCGCCGTGGAGGAGCGTGGCGGCCGCATCACCTCCAGCGTGTCCAAGAAGACCGACTACGTGGTGGTCGGCGTCGACCCGGGCACCAAGGCGGCCAAGGCGGCCGAGCTCGGCGTGCCAACCCTGGACGAGGCTGGCTTCCGGGAGCTGCTGGAGCGCGGCGAGGTCACCCAGGCGAGCTAGCCCGCTGGGCGCTTCCACCCGTTCGGTAACCCCAAGGAGATCGCTCTGGCGGCGGCCTGGACCAGCTCGCCCAGCTCGGTGACCCGGTCCGGGAGGATCCGGTAGGAGGGACCGGACACGCTCACGGCGGCGGCGACGGTGCCGTCAAAGGCGCGGATCGGCGCGGCCACCGCGTTGAGCCCGACCTCCAGTTCCTCCACGGTGTACGCGTAGCCGTCGGCCCGTACCTTCTGGAGCTGTTCGTCCAGACGGGCCGGGTCTACCACCGTGCCCGGGGTGAATCGTTCGAGGGGCCCGGCGAGGAGCCTGGCCAGCTCCGGTTCGGGCAGGTGGGCGAGGAAGACCTTGCCGCTGGAGGTGGCATGCAGCGGCGTGCGCTGGCCCACCCAGTTCACCGTGGTCACCGCCGACGAGCCCATCACCTGCTCGACGTTGATCGCGTAGCGGCCGTCGCGGATGGCCATGTTGACGGTCTCGCCCGTCTCCCCGGCCAGGCGCAGGCAGATCGGCCGGCTGTACTGGTGGAACTCCAGGCGCACGGTGGCGCCCCCGGCGAGCCGGACGATCCCGTAGCCGAGACGGTACCTGCCGCGCCCCGCCCCCTGCTCGACCAGGCCGCGGGCCTCGAGCGTGGACAGCAGGCGGAACGCGGTGGACTTGTGGATGCCGAGTTCGCCGGCCACCTCGGTGACCCGGGTCGGCCCCCGCCGGGCCAGCATCTCCATGATCGACACGGCCCGGTCGACGGACTGGATGACGGGACCGTCACGAGGCTCGCTGTCGTTGCTCATCGCGCAACATCCTACCGGAGCGCCTGGACCCGGCCGTCGCGGACCCCGGCCTGGCTACCAGAACGTCTGGATCGCCCCGGCGCCCCGCTCGCTGATCGTGCCGGCGCGCTCGTCGGTGCGCCGGCCCCGGCGGTCGGGTTGCCGCTCGGCGGTCCGGCCCCGGCCGGACCCGTCCGCCGCAGGGCCCGGAGCGGGGAGGGCACGGGTGGGCGCCCCCAGCCTGGGCCGGGCCCGGTCCGGTTCGGCCCGGCCCCGGCTGAAGGGCCGTTCCCGGCTGAAGGGCCGTTCCCGGCTGAAGGGCCGTTCCCGGCCGAAGGGCCGTTCCCGGCCGAAGGGCCGTTCCCGGCCGAGCAGGCGGTCCCGGCCGGACAGCCGGTCCAGGCGGAACAGGTCGATGTTGTGGCGCGTCGTGCCCCGCTCGGCCAGGTCGGCCATGACCTCGCCGATCACGCTGGCGAACTTGAACCCGTGCCCGGAGCAGGGGGAGGCGAACGACACCTGCGGATGGTCGGGGTGGGTGTCGATGATGAAGTGGTTGTCCGGGGAGTTGGTGAACAAGCAGGCCACCAGCGACATCGTCGGGCCGGACCCGTCGGGGAAGTAGCGGGCGGCGAACTCGCGCAGGATCCGCTCGTCGTCGGGCCGTGGTTCCCGCTCCAGCAGGTCGGGGTCGCCGGCCTCCTCGAAGTGGTGGTACTTGCCGAACTTGAAGCCGGGGATGCCGAACACCGGGAACCCGTAGAAGCGGCCCTCGTCGACCAGCAGGTTGAACACCGGCAGCCGGTCCGGGGTGAACAGCTCGGGGCGCTGCGGCTGCAGCCAGGCGAGCACCTGGCGCTCGGGCACGGCCAGGCCGTCCAGGAAGGGCAGCAGCTTCGAGCTCCAGGCGCCCGCCGTCACCACCAGCCGCTGGGCCTCGTAGGCGGCGCGGTCGGTGACGACGCGGACGCCGTCCCCGGCCGGGTGCCAGTCGAGCACCCGCTCCCGCCCGTGGACCTCGGCGCCCTCGGCCATGGCGGCGTTCACGTAGGCGACCACGCAGCGCTCGGGGAGCAGGAACCCGCCCTGGGGCTGGAGCACGGCCAGGGTCTCGCGCGGCAGCCGGTACCCGGGGTAGCGCCTGGTCAGCTCCCTGCTGGTCAGCACCTCGTGGGGCAGCTCATGCTCCAGGCAGGAGCGCAGCGAGCCCTTGAACACCCAGCTGTCCGCCGGCCCGGCGTCGACCGACCCGGTGACGTGCAGCAGCCGCTCGCCGGCCCGGCCCTCGATGTGGCGCCACAGCTCATAGGACCGCTGCAGCAGCATCACATAGGACGGGTCCTCGTAATAGGCCAGGCGGATGATGCGCGTGTGCCCGTGCGACGACCCCATCGCGTGGGGGACGTCGTAGCGCTCGAGCCCGAGCACCCGGTGCCCGCGCCGGGCGAGCTGGTACACGGTCGAGCTGCCCATCCCGCCGACGCCGAGCACGATGGCGTCGTAACGTGCCGCCAACATACCGCGACCTCCTTTAGGTCCTGTCTGACGGATGTCGCTGGGAACTCATCTGCCGGCGGTCCTCTGTCGATGTGGGGGGAGCTCGCTCCCCCCACGGCCCCCCAAGAGCGCCTGTGCCATGGTGCCGGGGGAGCCCGCGGGTGCACCAGGACACGCTCCCCCCACGGCCCCCCAAGAGCGCCTGTGCCATGGTGCCGGGGGAGCCCGCGGGTGCACCAGGACACGCTCCCCCCACGGCCCCCCAAGAGCGCCTGTGCCATGGTCAAGTGGATCCGTCAGCCACGATGCTGTCACGCCTTGAGGCGCATGCCCTGCGGGTCGAAGAACGGGGTCGGCGTGACCGTCGCCACCCTGGGCCGTCCCTTGACCGCCACGACCAGCCGGTTGCCCGGCCAGGCGTGCGCGGGCCTGACGTAGGCCATGGCCAGCATCCGGCCGACCGTGTGGCCCTTGGCGCTGACCGTGACCCGTCCGCTCACCTCGCTGCCGGGGTGGACCTCGTCCTCGTAGTCATGGGCCTCGGTGCCGGTGTGGATCTTCTCCTTCACAGCCGCCACGTCCCCGATGGTGGAGACCTTGTCGTCGACGTCGGCGGGCAGCTCGCTGTCGAGGACCAGCCCGACCCAGCGCTCGTCGGGCCCCTGCTCCTGGACCCGGAGCAGGGCGTCGCGGCCGACGAAGTCGCGCTTGTCGAACCGGATCCACCGGTCCAGCCCGACGTGGAACGGGGTGTGGCGCTCGCTCACGTCGTTGCCGTACAGGGGGTAGCCCTTCTCGATGCGCAGCGACTGCATCGCCGCCACGCCGTAGGGCAGCAGGCCGAAGTCGCGGCCCTTGGCGGCCAGGTGCTCCCAGAGCCCGGCCGCCTCCTCGGCCGGCAGGTACAGCTCGTAGCCGAGCTCGCCGGTGTAGCCGGAGCGCGACAGGGTCAGCTCGGTCTCGCCGATGCGGCCCGGGGTGAACCGGAACCACCGGAGCGCGTCGAGGTCGGCGTCCTCCACCACCGTCTTGAGCAGGTCGCGCGAGCGCGGGCCCTGCACCACGAGCAGTGCGACCGCGCCCGACACGTCGGTCGCGTAGGCGCTCGCGCCAGCCGCGTGCTCCCTGATCCACCGGAACGTCTTCTTGCGCGGGCCGGAGCTGGCCACGACCATGAAGTGCTCGTCGTGGAACTTGTAGACGGTGACGTCGTCGACCACGCCGCCGTCGTCGTTGCAGACGGTGGAGTAGCGCAGCCGGCCGGGCTCCATGTCGCGGACCTCGTTGACCAGCAGGTGGTTGAGCAGCCGCTCCGCGCCCGGACCCTTCACGTCGATCTCGCCCATCGACGACAGGTCCTGCATCCCGACGTTGGTGCGGGTGTTGACGTGCTCCTCGACCGGCGACAGATACGACACCGGCAGCAGGTAGTCCCCGCCGGCCCTGATCAGCTCGCCACCGAGGCGCCGGTGGATCTCGTAGAAGGGAGACCTGCGCTCTGCCATGGCCCTCACCCCGTCGCCGTCGCAGCCAGGCGGTCGAGCAGCGCCCGCCGCCACCGCTCGGTCCGCTCGACCTCGTTGAAGGTGTACACGTGGAAGCCGGCGACCCGGTCGGCCGGGTCGGCCAGCGTCTCGGCCAGGCCCTCGACCAGCCGGTCGGGGCGGTAGCCGCCCGGGCGGAGCAGGTACGGCAGCCAGCCCCGGTGCCGCCGGATGAACCGGGCCGACTCGCCGAGGCCGATGGTGGACGAGACCCGCAGGAGCCTGACCACCTCCACGGGCCCGGGCACCCCGACGTGGACCGGCAGGTCGACCCCGCGCCGCCGGACGCGGCGGACCCAGCCGGCGACCACCTTGGGGTCGAAGCAGAGCTGGCTGACGATGTAGGTGGCGAAGCGCCGCTTGTCCCACATGGCCTGGATGGTGATGTCGTCGTCGATGACCGGGTGGCTCTCCGGGTAGCCGGCGATGCCGATCTCGTCGAGCGGGTGGCCGCTGCCGGCCATGGCTTCCAGCAGGTCGAGCGCGCTCGCGAACGCGCCGTGGGGCTCGTCCACGTCGCCCGCGATCACGAACGCCTCGCGGATGCCGAGGTCGCTGAGGCGCTGCATCACGTCCTTCAGGTGGGTCTCGTCGGCGACCAGGCGGGCCGAGAGGTGGGGCACGACCCGGTAGCCCAGCTCGGCCAGGGCCGCGGCCACGTCCAGGGTGCGCCCGATCCCCTTCCTGGGCGAGGCGGTCACCGCGAGCTTGGCGTCCCTGGGGACGTGCTCGGCCACCCGGTCGACCACGCCCTCGAGCGGGATCACCTCGTACCGCGGCCGGCGCAGGGCCTCGGCCACGGCCTGCGCGTGCTCCTGCTTCATCGCGCCGCTCCCCGAGCCCCGGCGGCCGTCGGGTCAGGCCGTGGCCCGGCTGACCTGCTGCTTGGGGGTCTCCTTGGTGGGGTCGACGAAGGGCTTCTCCACCACCTTGGCCGTGGTCCGCCCCTTCGGCGTCTCGGCCTCGACCTCGGTGCCGAGGCCGGTGAGGCCGATCGGCAGCATCGCGTAGCCGATGTTCTTCTCCAACCGGGGCGACCAGCACGCCGAGGTCACCTTGCCCACCAGCTCGCCGTCGTGGCGGACCGGGAAGAAGTCGACCATCGAGCCGTCGCTGTAGGAGCCGAGCGGGTCGCCGCCGAGCTCGACGCCGACCAGCTTGCGGCTGATGCCCTGCTCCTTGATGCGCTTGAGCGCCTGCTTGCCGACGAAGTCGGCCTCCTGGTCCAGGTCGACCATCCACGGGTAGCCGATGCCGACCTCGAAGGGGTTGTCGTCCAGCCACATGTCGGCGCCGTAGGCGAGGATCCCGCCCTCGATGCGGCGGATGTGGGACGGGCCGATCACGGCCAGGTCGTGGGGCTTGCCGGCCTCGAGGACGAGGTCCCACAGCCGCTGGCCGTTGGCTGCGGCGTCGTGCAGGTAGATCTCGTAGCCGAGCTCGGCGGTGTAGCCGGTGCGGGACACGACCACGTCCATCCCGCCGAGCTGGAACTCGGCCAGGAAGTAGTAGGGGATCTCCAGCACCTTGTCGCCGAACAGGTCGACCATGACGTTCTTGGACTTGGGGCCCTGGATCTGCACCGGGCCGACGTCGGCCTCGCGGATGGTCACGTTGAACTTGGAGTTGTAGGCCAGGCCCCTGGCCCACAGCAGCACGTCGCTGTCGGCCAGCGACAGCCAGAAGTGGTTCTCGCCCAGCCGCAGCAGGACCGGGTCGTTGACGATGCCGCCGTCCTCGGCGGTGACGAACACGTACTTGCACTGGCCCACGGCGCACTTGCTCAGGTCGCGGGGCACGAGCATGTTGGTGAACTCGAACGCGTCGGGCCCGGTGATCTCGACCTGCTTCTCCACGCCCACGTCCCACAAGGTCACGCCCTCGAGCAGCTTCCAGTACTCCTCGACCGGGTCGCCGTAGTGGCGGGGGTGGTAGGTGTGGTTGTAGACGCTGTAGAGGGTGACCCCGTGGCGGCGGGACGCGTGGAAGAACGGGGACCGCCTGATCCGGGTGTACAGCAGCACCGCAGGGCGCTCGATGATGTCTGCCATCGGGGGCTCCTTCTCTCGTCGTGGTCAGCCTCGCATCCGGGCCATGCCCGGGTCGAACAGCGGGTCGGGGGCGACCGTGGCCGCGTGCCGCGCCCCGAAGTACTCCACCTCCACGGCCGTGCCCTCACCGGCCAGCTCGGCCGGGAGCCAGGCGTAGGCGATGCTCGCCCCGACCGAGTAGCCGTAGGCGGCGCTGGTCACGAAGCCGACCGGCCGGCCCCCGGCCCAGACCGGCTCCTTGCCCATGAGCACGGTGCCGTCGTCGACCGTGAGGCAGGCCAGGCGCCTGGCCGGGCGGGCCGCCCTGCGCCGCTCGCACGCGGCCCGGCCGACGAAGTCGGCGTGCTTGCCGGGCCTGGCCGCGAAGCCGAGGCCGGCCTCGTAGGGGTCGTGGTCGCTCCACATGTCGGTGCCCCACATCCGGTAGCCCTTCTCGAGCCGCAGGCCGTTGAAGGCGCCCCTGCCGCCGGCGATCACGCCGTGCGGGCGGCCGGCCCGCCACAGCAGGTCCCACAGGCGCAGGCCGAGGTCGGCCGGGGCGTACAGCTCCCAGCCGAGCTCGCCCACATACGACAGCCGCAGCGCCACCACCGGCACCTCGCCGACGTACACCTCGCGGGCCCGGAAGAAGCCGAAGCCCTGGTCGGAGAAGTCGTCGTCGCTGCACGCCTGGACCACCTCGCGGGCCAGCGGCCCCCACAGCCCGACGCAGCAGGTGGCGCCGGTGGCGTCCTCCACGTGGGCCGAGCCGCCGGCGGGGAGGTTGCGGAGCAGCCAGTCGAGGTCGCGGGGCCCGTTGCAGCCGACCTGGAAGCGGTCCTCGCCGAGCCGGGCCACGGTGACGTCGCTGCGGATCCCGCCCCGGTCGTCGAGCATGAGGGTGTAGGTGACGTAGCCGGGCGGGCGGTCGAGCTCGCCGGTGGTGAGCCGCTCCAGCAACCCGAGCGCGCCCGGGCCGCTGACGGTCAGCCGCTTCAGCGAGGTCATGTCGTACATGGCGGCGCGCTCGCGGGTCGCCTGGTGCTCCGCACCGACCACCGGCGACCAGTAGCGGGCGGCCCACTCCTCGCGCCCGGGGATGGTGCGGCCGGCGACCAGGGTCGCGTTGGCCTCGAACCAGTGGGGCCGCTCCCAGCCGGCGGACTCCAGGAAGTACGCGCCGAGCTCCTCCTGCCGGCGGTGGAACGGGCTGACCCGCAGCGGCCGGGGCTCCTCCATCGGCTGGAGCGGGTGGATGACGTCGTAGACCTCGTCGTACTGCTGCGCCGCGCGCCGGGCCAGGTAGGCGGGGCTGCGCGCCCACGGCTCGAAGCGGTGCAGGTCGCACTCGCGCAGGTCCACGCCTGGCGTGCCCTGCGCGATCCACTCGGCGGCGGCCTTGCCGACCCCGGCCGCGTGGGTGATCCAGACCGCCTCGGCCGTCCAGAACCCGCGCACCTCGCGCGACTCCCCGATCAGCGGCAGGGCGTCGGGCGTGAACGAGAACATCCCGTTCAGGGACTCCTCGATCTCGGCCCCGCGCAGCGGCGGGAGGAGCTCTTGCGCGTCGGCCCAGGCCTGCTTGAAGTCGCTCGGGGTGAAGGCCATGAGCGACGGCATCACCGGCGCGTCCCCGGGAGCGAGGATGTCTGAGGGCCGGACCGGCAGCGGGGCGTGCTGGTAGGAGCCGACGCCGTAGCGGTCCTGGTGCTGGCGGAAGTACATCGCGCTGTCCTGGTCGCGCAGGATCGGGTGGGCGACCTCCTCGGTCTCCCCGGCCAGCGGCGGCAGGGGCGCGGTGCGGACGTACTGGTGCTGGAACGGCACCAGCGGCACGGGCACGCCGGCCATCCGACCGATGAGCGGCCCCCAGATCCCGGCGCAGCACACGACCAGGTCGGCCTCGAGCTCGCCCTGGGTGGTGGTCACGGCCCGGACGCGGCCCCCCTCGACCCGGATGCCGGTGACCGGGGCGTCGCCGACGAACCGGGCGCCCCGGTCGGCCGCCTGCTCGGCCATGGCCTCGGCCGCCCACACGGCCTTGGCGATGCCGTCGGAGGGGACGTGGAAGCCGCCGTGGATCCTGGCCGGGTCCAGCAGCGGCACCAGCTCGGCGACCTCCCGGGGCGACAGCAGCCGCGACGCCACTCCCCAGGAGGCGGCCAGCCCCTGCTTGCGGTGGAGGTCCTTCCAGCGCGCGGGGGTGCGGGCCACCTCGATGCTGCCGACCGGCCGGAAGCAGGGCTGGCCGCCGTGGCGCAGCTCGCTGTAGCGCCGCACCGAGTAGGCCGCGAACCGGGTCATCGTCTGCGACGGGTTGGTCTGGAAGACCAGGCCGGGTGCGTGGGAGGTCGAGCCACCGGTCGCGAACAGGCTTCCCTGGTCCACGACGGTCACGTCATGGCCGCCAAGCCGGGTCAGGTGGTCGGCGACGCTGCAGCCGACGATCCCGGCGCCGACGATGACGGTGGCGCGGCTGTTGCGCATCATGCATTCGTTTCGCAGAAGGGAACCGGATTGTACGACGGGCCGAACCGGCCCGGTCAAGGGTCCGGAACAAGGCCGGTCTTGACGGGCGGAGGAGAAGCCTATTTTCTTTCGTTGTTGCGAACTGCGGATCGTGTTGCGGATACGGCAACGCGCGGGGTCATCGTGCCGAACCTCTTCATCGACGGGGCGTGGGTGGCCTCATCGGCCGCCCTGGAGACCGACGTCGTCAACCCGTTCGACCAGAGCGTGATCGCCAAGGTCGACGAGGCGGCGCCGGCCGACGTCGACCGCGCGGTCGCCGCGGCCCGCCGGGCGTTCGACGCCGGCGACTGGCCCGGGACCCCGGCGGCCGAGCGCGCCGCCGTCCTCGACCGGGTGGCCGACCTGCTCGTCCGGGACCGCGAGCAGCTCGCCCGCACCGAGACCCTGGACACCGGCAAGACGCTCACCGAGAGCGGCGCGGACGTCGACGACGTGGTGCGGGTCTTTCGCTACTACGCGGGCCTGGCCGACAAGGAGGCCGGGCGCGTGGTGGACACCGGCAACCCGGGCGCGGTCAGCCGGATCGTGTACGAGCCGGTCGGGGTGTGCGCGCTCATCGCGCCGTGGAACTACCCGCTGCTGCAGATGGCCTGGAAGGTCGCGCCCGCCCTGGCCGCGGGCGACACCGTCGTGGCCAAGCCGAGCGAGGTGACCCCGCTCACCACGATCAGGCTCGTCGAGCTGCTGGCCGAGGCGGGCGCGCCGGCCGGGGTGGTCAACCTCGTGCTGGGCCTGGGGCCGCGGGTGGGGGCGCGCCTGGTCGAGCACCCGGGCGTGGACATGGTCTCCTTCACCGGCGGGCTGGCCACCGGCCGCCGGATCATGCAGGCGGCCGCCGCGACCGTGAAGAAGGTCGCCCTTGAGCTCGGCGGCAAGAACCCCAACATCGTGTTCGCCGACGCCGACCTCGACACCGCGCTCGACTACGCCCTCACCGCGGTGTTCCTCCACGCCGGCCAGGTCTGCTCGGCCGGGGCCAGGCTGCTGGTGCAGGACGAGGTCTACGACGACTTCGTGGCCGAGGTGGCCCGCCGGGCCGACCGCATCCGGCTCGGCAACGGGCTCGACGAGGGCACCGAGTCCGGCCCGCTGGTCTCCGCCGAGCACCGGGCCAAGGTCGAGCGGTACGTCGAGACCGGCCTGGCCGAGGGCGCCCGGCTGCTCGCCGGCGGGCGCCGCCCGGACGAGCCCGAGCTGCAGGCAGGGTTCTTCTACCGCCCCACCGTCTTCGCCGACTGCCGGCGCGACATGCGGGTCGTCCAGGAGGAGACCTTCGGCCCGATCCTCACCGCCGAGCGCTTCCGCGACGAGCCCGAAGCGGTGGCGTTGGGAAACGACACCGTCTACGGCCTGGCGGGCGCCGTGTGGACCGGCGACGCCGGCCGGGCCCAGCGGGTCGCCAACCGCCTGCGGCACGGCACCGTGTGGATCAACGACTACCACCCCTACCTGCCCCAGGCCGAGTGGGGCGGGTTCAAGCAGTCGGGCGTCGGGCGCGAGCTGGGGCTGACCGGTCTCGGGGAGTACCGGGACGCCAAGCACATCTACCAGAACATCGACCCGAAGCCGCTGCGCTGGTTCGCGGGCTGACCGCAGCCGCGAGGAGGCTCCTCATGGCAGACGACAGGGACGGGCCAGTCCCCGAGCACGACGTCGTGGTCGTGGGCGGGGGCACCGCGGGCGCGGTCGTGGCCGCCCGCTTGACCGAGGACCCGGACCTCACCGTCTGCCTGATCGAGGGCGGGCCGAGCGACGTCGGTGACGAGCGCGTGCTGCGGCTGCGCAACTGGATCAACCTGCTCGGCTCCGAGCTCGACTACGACTACCCGACCGTCCCGCAGCCCCGCGGCAACTCCCACATCCGCCATGCCCGGGCCCGCGTGCTCGGCGGCTGCTCCTCCCACAACACCATGATCAGCCTGCTGCCGCTGCCCGACGACCTCGACGAGTGGGAGGCGCTCGGCTGCACCGGCTGGGGCTACGACGCCGTGACCGGCCTCTGGGACCGGGTCGAGTGCCGCATCGCCCCGGTCGCCGAGCGGGACCGCAACCCCGTGGCCATGGACTTCGTGGCGGCTGCGAGCGCCGCCCTGGGCGTGCCGGTGGTCGACGACTTCAACGCCAAGCCGTTCGGCGCCGGCGCCGGCTTCCTGCCGGTCGGCTACGACCCGGACACCGGCCACCGCTCCTCGTCGTCGGTGGCCTACCTCCACCCCAACCTGGGCCGCCCCAACCTCACGCTGCTGCTCGAGACCTGGGCCTACCGCGTCCTGGTGGACGCCAGGGGCGACGCCCGTGGCGTGGCCGTGCGCCGGGCCGACGGGACCACGCAGGTGATCCGGGCCAGGCACGAGGTGGTGCTGTGCGCCGGCGCGGTGGACACCCCGCGGCTCCTGCTGCTCTCCGGCATCGGGCCGGCCGGCGACCTGCGCCGGCTCGGCATCGAGGTGGCGGCCGACGTCCCCGGGGTGGGGGAGCATCTGCTCGACCATCCCGAGTCGGTGATCGTCTGGGAGACCACGGGGCCGCTGCCGCCCATGTCGGCGATGGACTCCGACGCCGGCCTGTTCGTCCGCCGCGACACCGCCGATCCCCGGCCGGACCTGATGTTCCACTTCTACCAGGTGCCGTTCTGCGTCAACACCGAGCGGCTCGGCTACCCCGTGCCCGAGCACGGCGTCTGCCTGACCCCCAACGTCCCTCGCCCCCGCAGCGTGGGCCGGCTGTGGCTGCGCAGCGCGGACCCGGACGCCAAGCCCGCGCTCGACTTCGGCTACTTCACCGACCCGGGCGGCTACGACGAGCAGACGATCGTCGACGGCCTGCGCATCGCCCGCGAGGTCGCCGCGGCCGTGCCGCTCTCGCAGTGGCTCGTCCGCGAGGTGGCGCCCGGCCCGCACGTCACCAGCGACGAGGAGCTGTCGGCCTACGGACGGGCAGCCCACCACACGGTCTTCCATCCGGCGGGCACCTGCCGGATGGGCCCGGAGCGCGACCCGCTGGCCGTGGTCGACCCGCGCCTGCGCGTGCGCGGCGTCGGGCGCCTGCGGGTGGCCGACGCCGCGGTGTTCCCAGCAATGACCACGGTGAACCCCATGGTCACCGTGCTCCTGATCGGCGAGCGGGCCGCGCAGCTGGCCGCCGCCGACCTGTCCGCAGACGCCGAGCCCAGGAGGGCGGACGCATGGCCGACGTGATCGAGGACCGCCAGGCCGCTCTCGCCGCCGCCGAGGAGGGCGGCGGCGAGGCGACCATCTCGGTGCGGGGGCTCTGGAAGATCTTCGGCCCGCGCGAGCACCGCATCATCGGCACCCCCGACGCCGAGCTGGACCGGGCCGAGCTGCGCCGCCGGACCGGCTGCACCGCCGCCGTGCGCGACGTCAGCTTCGACGTGCGCCCCGGCGAGGTGTTCGTGGTCATGGGGCTGTCAGGCAGCGGCAAGTCCACCCTGGTGCGCTGCCTCAGCCGGCTGGTCGAGCCCACCAGCGGCGAGATCCGCATCGACGGCGAGGACGTGCGCAGCGCCAGCCCGCGGCGGCTCCGCGACCTGCGCAGGCACAAGATCGCCATGGTGTTCCAGCACTTCGGCCTGCTGCCGCACCGCCACGTGATCGACAACGTCGCCTACGGCCTGGAGATCCAGGGCATCGGCAGGGCCGAGCGGCACGCCCGGGCCCGCGAGATCCTCTCGCTGGTTGGCCTCGAGGGCTACGACGAGGCCTATCCCGACCAGCTCTCCGGTGGCATGCAGCAGCGCGTCGGCCTGGCCAGGGCGCTCGCCGTCAACCCCGGGCTGTTGCTGTTCGACGAGCCGTTCAGCGCGCTCGACCCGCTCATCCGGCGGGACATGCAGAACGAGGTGATCCGGCTGCACCACGAGGTCGGCAAGACGATGCTGTTCATCACCCACGACCTGGCCGAGGCGCTCAAGCTCGGCGACCGGATCGCCATCATGCGCGACGGCGAGGTGGTCCAGCTCGGCCGTCCCGAGGAGCTGGTCGGTGCGCCGGCCGACGACTACGTGGCCGACTTCGTGGCCGACGTGCCCAAGGGCAACGTCCTCACCCTGCGCTGGGCGGCCAGGGCGCCGGCGCCCGGGGAGCCGCTCGACGGGCCCGAGCTGCCGCCGGGCACGGTGATCCGGGACGCGGTGCAGACCGCCCTCGGCACCGACAAGCCGATCAGGGTCGTGGAGGGCGGCCGCCTGCTCGGCGTCGTGGACCGCACCCAGCTCCTCTCCGTGCTGGCCGGCCAGCAGGAGGCTGAGGGGACATCGCCAGCTCCGGAGCCCGAGGCGGCGCCGGCTCCTGAGCCTGGGGGGACGCCGCCGGCTCCGGAGTCTGGGGGGACGGCGCCGGCTCCTGAGAGGGTTTTTCCGTGAGCGCGGTCCCGGTCGCCGTCGGCCGGCGGTTCGCGTGGCCGTGGCAGCGGGTCGCGGCCGCGGCCACGGTCCTCGGCGTCGCCGTGTTGTACCTCGCCTTCCGCGGGCAGTACGTGCTGCCCCACGACGACGACGCCGGCGTGTTCCGGGCGTTGAACACCGTGCGCGACTGGGTGGACGACAACCGCAACTCGAGCCCGGTGTTCCTGTTCTTCGTCAACCAGATCCGGCTCGGCGTCGCCGTGCTCTTCGACACCTTGCAGGCGGTCCTGCAGGGCATCGGCTGGCTCGGCGTCACCGGGGCCGTCGGCGCGCTCGCGCTGGTGCTCGCCGGCTGGCGCACCGCGCTCCTGGCCGTGGCCGGCTTCCTCGCCTTCGGCATCCTCGGCCTGTGGGAGGAGAGCATCGACACCCTGGCCCTGACCCTTACCGCGGTGCTGCTCTCGCTGGCCATCGGCGTGCCGCTCGGGATCCTCGCCGGCCGCTCGGCCCGGTTCCGGCGGCTGATCACCCCGGTGCTCGACGTCATGCAGATCATGCCGACGTTCGCCTACCTGGCCCCGATGGCGTTGTTCTTCCTCATCGGGGCTCCCGCGGCGGCGATCGCCACGCTCATCTATGCGATCCCGCCGGCGATCCGGATCACCGCGCTCGGCATCCGGGAGGTGCCCCACGCCTCGGTCGAGGCGGCCACGTCGATGGGCTCGACCCGCTGGCAGCTGCTGCGCAAGGTCCAGCTCCCGATGGCCAAGCGCACGATCGTGCTCGCGGTCAACCAGACCATCATGATGGCGCTGGCCATGGTCGTCATCACCGCGCTGATCGACGCCCCCGGGCTGGGAGAGCCCATCATCCAGGCGCTCGAGCGGGTCAACGTCGGCGGCGCGTTCGACGCCGGCCTCGCCATCGTGATCATGGCGATCGTGCTTGACCGGCTGACCGTGCGGGCCAGCCAGCGGGTCGACACGCGCAATCAGGAGGGACGAAGCTCGTCGGTGACGCGCCGCCGGGCGCTGGTGCTGGGCGCCACGGCCGGGGCCGGCCTCGCCATCGCCGCCGGCGCGGCCACCCCGCAGGGCCGGGACTTCCCCGAGTCGTGGTTCTTCTCGTTCGCGCAGCCGGTCAACACCGTGGTCGACTGGGTCGAGACCAACCTGTTCGCGGTGACCGACGCGGTCAAGAACGCGCTCACCGCGTGGCTGCTCAACCCGATGCAGCACCTGCTCACGACCGCCCCTTGGTGGCTCGTGGTCGCGGTCGTCTTCGGCCTGGGGCTGCGGGTGAGCGGGCTGGGGCCGGCCTTGACCGCCGCTGCCTGCCTGACCGCGGTGGCCGCGCTCGGCCTGTGGCAGCACGGCATGGAGACGCTCACCACCGTACTGGTCGCCGCCGCGATCACCCTTGCCGTCGGGATCGTCCTCGGCGTCGTCGCGGGCCGGTCCTCCCGGTACGCCGCGGTCCAGCGCCCGTTCCTGGACGCGGCCCAGACCATGCCGTCGTTCGTCTACCTGCTGCCGGCGGTCGCGCTGTTCGGCGCCACCCGGTTCACCGCGATCGTCGCATCGGTGATCTACGCGGCGCCGCCCGTGATCCGGCTGGTCGAGGAAGGCATCCGCGGGGTGCCGCCCACGGTGGTCGAGGCGGCCACCGCCGCCGGCTCGACAAAGGGCCAGCTGCTGTGGAAGGTGCAGCTCCCCATGGCCCGGCATGCGCTGCTGCTCGCGGCCAACCAGGGCATCATCATGGTCCTCGCGATGGTGGTGGTGGGTGGGCTGGTGGGCGCGGGTGCGCTCGGCTACGACGTCGTGGCCGGCTTCGCGCAGCGCGAGGACTTCGGCAAGGGCCTTGCCGCGGGCATCGCGATCGTGCTGCTCGGGGTCATGCTCGACCGGATCACGCAGGGCGCCGGTGGGCGCTCCGCGGCCGAGCAGGCCGCGCGGCACACCGGGTGAGGTGCAGGTGGCCCGTTGCCCCTCTGGCGGCGGGCCGGTCACGAAGGAGAGGGAGGGATGGGATGAAGGGCAGCACCAGGGCACGCGTCGTCGCGGGCATGGCCGCGCTGGGCCTGCTCCTCGCCGCGTGCAGCGGGGCGAAGACCGAGACCGGCGGTGGCGGGTCGGCCGGGGGTGCCAAGGGCACGGTCAAGATCGCCATCAACCCGTGGGTGGGGTACGAGGCGAACGCCGCCGTGGTCGGCTACCTCCTAGAGAAGGAGCTCGGCTACAAGGTCGAGAACAAGAACCTCAAGGAGGAGGTCTCCTGGCAGGGCTTCGAGACCGGCGAGGTCGACGTGATCCTCGAGAACTGGGGCCACGACGACCTCAAGAAGAAGTACATCGAGGAGAAGAAGGTCGCCGTCGAGGTGGGGCCGACCGGCAACCAGGGCATCATCGGCTGGTACGTGCCCGGCTGGATGGCCGAGCAGTACCCCGACATCACCAAGTGGCAGAGCCTCAACAAGTACGCCGACCTGTTCAAGACCTCGGAGTCGAGCGGCAAGGGCCAGCTCCTGGACGGCGACCCGTCGTTCGTCACCAACGACCAGGCGATCGTCAACAACCTCAGCCTGAAGTACAAGGTCGTGTACTCGGGTGGCGAGGCCGCGTCGATCAAGACCGCCGAGCAGGCCGCCAGGCAGCGCAAGCCGCTGCTGTTCTACTTCTGGGAGCCGCACTGGATCCACTCGCAGGAGAAGTTCGTCAAGATCGACCTGCCCGCCTACAAGACCGGGTGTGACGCCGACCCCAAGAAGGTCGCCTGCGACTACCCGCCGTACGTGCTCGACAAGATCGCCAGCAAGAAGTTCGCCGACACCGGCGGGAAGGCCTACCAGCTGATCAAGAACTTCAAGTGGACGAACGAGAACCAGAACGAAGTCGCCAACGCCATGACCAACGACAAGCTCCCGGCCGAGCAGGCGGCCAAGAAGTGGGTCGACGCCCACAAGGACGTCTGGCAAGCCTGGATCCCCACGAGCTGAGCCACCCTGCGGCGACGCGTCCCGGGCCCGCCCAGCTGCGGGTCCGGGACCGGGCCGGCCTCCCAGCTGCGGGCCCAGGGTCGCGCCCGGCCCACAACGGCGGATCCGGCCTCCAGCTGCGGGTCCGGGGTCGCGCCCGGCCTCCGGGTCCGGCCGTGCTACCGTCGATCGAGATGACGCAGTTCCTGGATCCCTGGGACCCGGAGGGTTTCCGCCCGCCCGGCGCGGCAGGGGACGAGCAGGGGCCCGACCCCGAGCCGATCGTGCGCTCGGTCCGGGTCGGCTTCCTGCTCGCCGGGGTGATGGTGGCCGCCATGGTCAACGCCGGGCTGCACGGGGTCCGTGGCGATGCGGGCCTGGGGCCGAGCCTGATCGTGACCGGGATCGCCGGTGCGGTCGTGCTGGCGGCCATGGGCGTTGCGGTGTGGGCGCTGCGCCCGGCCCGCCTGCTGGTGGTGGGCAAGCGCGCCCTGGACGCGCCAGACCCGCGGGAGCGGCGGCCCCGGGCCGAACGGGCCCGGGCCATGGGCTTCCGTGGGCTCGCGATGACCTGGGCCGGCCAGGCCATGGTGCTCGGCTTCCTGCCGGTCGTGGTGGGCCTGATCCTCGAGTCGCTGCACGGCCACAGCTGGGAGCTGCTCGCGTTCGCCGGGATGAGCCTGCTCTCGGGGTTCGTGTTCCAGCGCGAGGTGAGCGACGCGGTTCGCCTGGCCGTGGACGACCCGGAGCTGCGGGCCACCTACGGTCCGAGGTGACCGGCCATCAGGCGTGACGCCAGTGTCATGAGGCGTGCCGGCCGGCCGACCACCATGACCCACCCTTTGACGTCCGGGCACCGGCAAGGTCGCAAATGCGGAGGCGAACGCCCGTCCGGCTTGGGTAGACTCGGCTGTCCGCCGAACCGCTCGCCAGGTGCCGCCCGCACCCTGGCCGCCCCGCACCGGGCGCCGGGAACACCCGAGGCCGTGCCGGGCGGCATCCCCGAAGGAGCAGCATGCCGATCAGCCGCGCCGACGTGCAGCACGTCGCCCGCCTCGCCCGCCTCGCCCTCACCGACGAGGAGCTCGACCGCTTCCAGCCCCAGCTCTCGGTGATCCTCGACGAGGCCGAGAAGGTGAAGCGGCTGCCCACCGAGGGCGTGCCGCCCACCTCGCATCCGCTGCCGCGGGTGAACGTGTGGCGCGACGACACGGTGGGGGAGTGCCTCAGCCGGGAGGACGCGCTGTCCACGGCACCCGAGGTGGAGCAGGACCGCTTCATGGTGCCCCGCATCATCGAGGAGGGGCCATGACCACGGTGCCGCTGCCCGGCCTCACCGCGAGCGAGCTGGCCGGGCGGCTCGCCCGCGGCGAGACCACCGCGGTCGAGGTGACCGAGGCCGCACTGGATCGTATCCGGGCGACCGACGACTTCCTGCACGCCTTCCTCACCGTCACCGACGAGCAGGCCCTGGCCGACGCCCGCTCGGTCGACGAGGCGCGGCGGCGCGGCGAGCCGCTCGGGCCGCTGGCCGGCGTGCCCCTGGCCCTCAAGGACGTGCTGGTCACCAAGGGGGTGCGGACGACCGCCGGGTCCCGCATCCTCGAGGAGTTCCGGCCGCCCTACGACGCGACCGTGGTGGCCCGGCTGCGCCGAGCCGGCGTGATCGTGCTCGGCAAGACCAACATGGACGAGTTCGCCATGGGCTCGTCCACCGAGAACTCCGGGTTCGGGCCGACCCGCAACCCGTGGGACCCGACGCGGGTGCCCGGCGGTTCCAGCGGAGGGTCGGCCGCGGCCGTCGCGGCCGGGCAAGCCGTGCTCGGGATCGGCACCGACACCGGCGGCTCGATCCGCCAGCCGGCCGCGCTGTGCGGCCTCGTCGGCGTGAAGCCGACCTACGGGCTGGTCAGCCGGTACGGGCTGATCGCGTTCGCGTCCTCCCTCGACCAGGTCGGGCCGTTCGCCCGCGACGTGCGCGGCGCCGCCACCCTGCTCGAGGCCGTCGCCGGCCACGACCCGCTCGACTCGACCTCCATCCCGGACGCCCCCAGCGACGTCACCTCCGGGCTCGAGCGGGGGATCGAGGGGATGCGGATCGGCCGGGTGGCCGAGCTGTTCCCGTCCGAGGGCACCGAGCCGGGGGTGCTCGCCCGGGTCGGCGAGGGCGTCGACCGCCTCGAGCGGCTCGGCGCCCGGGTCGAGGAGTGCTCGCTGCCGTCGTTCGAGTACGCCTTGAGCGCCTACTACCTGATCGCCCCGGCCGAGGCGTCGTCGAACCTGGCCCGCTACGACGGCGTGCGCTGGGGCCTGCGGGTCAAGGACGCCACCGACGTGGTCGACATGATGCAGCGCACCCGCGAGGCCGGCTTCGGGGCAGAGGTGAAGAGACGCATCATGCTCGGCACCTACGCGCTCTCCGCCGGCTACTACGACGCCTACTACGGCCAGGCCCAGAAGGTCCGCACGCTGGTGCTGCGCGACCTCGAGCGGGCCTTCGAGCGCTTCGACCTGCTGGTCGGCCCGACCACGCCGACGGTGGCGTTCCCGCTCGGGGCTCGCGTCGACGACCCGCTCGCGATGTACCTGTCGGACGTGTTCACCGTCCCGGTCAACCTGGCCGGGAACGCGGCCGTGTCGGTGCCGGCAGGCCTGTCCGACGGCCTGCCGGTCGGGCTCCAGCTCATCGCGCCCCCGCTCGGCGAGGCCACCATGCTCCGTGCCGCCTGGGCGTTCGAGCAGGACCTCGGCTTCGCCGAGCGGCCCCGCGAGATCATCATCGACGACCGGGTCCAGATCGCCCCCAACGGCGACAGCCCCGACGCCATCAGGGAGGTGCGGCCGTGACGTCCTCCGTGGCCGAGGAGACCACCGCCCGTCACTACGAGACCGTCATCGGGATCGAGACCCACTGCGAGCTGGCCACCGCCACCAAGATGTTCTGCGCCTGCCCGACCGCGTTCGGGGCCGGGCCGAACACCCAGGTCTGCCCGGTCTGCCTGGGCGAGCCGGGCTCGCTGCCGGTGGTGAACGGGCGGGCCGTCGAGTTCGCCGCCCGCATCGGCCTAGCCCTGAACTGCCGCATCGCCGAGCGCTCCCAGTTCCACCGCAAGAACTACTTCTATCCCGACATGCCCAAGAACTACCAGATCAGCCAGTACGACGAGCCGTTGTGCACCGGCGGGCACCTCGATGTGGAAGTCGACGGCGAGCTGCGGCGGATCGGCATCACCCGCGTGCACCTCGAGGAGGACACCGGCAAGACCCTGCACGTCGGCACCACCGGCCGCATCCACGGGGCCGACTACTCGCTGGTCGACTACAACCGGGCCGGCATCCCGCTGGTCGAGATCGTCTCCGAGCCGGACCTGCGCAGCGCCGAGGAGGCCCGCGCCTACGCCGAGGAGCTGCGGGCGGTGCTGCTCGCCCTCGAGGTCTCGGACGCCAAGCTCGAAGAGGGCTCGATGCGCTTCGACGTCAACATCTCGCTGCGGCCGGTCGGGCACGCCCAGCTCGGCACCAAGGTCGAGCTGAAGAACCTCAACTCCCTCCGCAGCCTGTACCGCGCGGTCGGCTACGAGGCCGAGCGGCAGCGCCGGGTCCTGGCCGACGGCGGCCGGCTGGTGCAGGAGACCCGGCACTGGGACGAGGGCACGGGCCGCACCGAGCCGATGCGCTCCAAGGAGTTCGCCACCGACTACCGCTACTTCCCAGAGCCCGACCTGGTGCCGGTCGAGGCGACCGCCGACTGGGTCGACGGGATCCGCGAGATCCTGCCCGAGCTGCCCGCCGAGCGCCGGCGCCGCCTGGCCGAGGCGACCGGCCTCGGCCCCAAGGAGGTCGGCTGGCTGGCCCGCGACACCGAGGTGCTCACCTACTTCGAGCGGGTGGCCAAGGGGAGGGACCCGGGGGTGGTGGCCGCCTGGGTGATGGGAGAGCTGCAACGCAACCTGCGCGAGTTCGAGCGGGCCATGGCCGACAACCCGGTGGGCCCGGAGCGCCTCGGCGAGCTGCTCGACCTGGTCGCGGCGGGGACGGTCTCGGCCACCGCGGCCAAGGAGGTGCTGGCCGAGATGTTCACCTCCGAGGCCGGCCCGGCGACCATCGTCGAGCGCAAGGGCCTGGCCCAGATCTCCGACACCGGCGAGCTGGAGGCGGCCGTCGCGGCGGTGGTGGCGGCCAACCCCGACCTGGCCGAGAGGTACCGGGGCGGCAAGCAGGGCGTGCTCGGCGCGCTGGTCGGGCAGGTCATGCGCGAGACCCGGGGCCGGGCGAACCCCAAGCTGGCCAACGAGCTGCTGCGGCGCGCCATCACCACGACGGGGGAGCGGCCATAGCCGTCGTCGGGATGGTGTCGACCCGGTTCGCCGGGACCGACGGCGTCACCCTGGAGGCGGCCAAGCTGGCCGAGGTGCTGGAGGCGGCCGGTCACCGGGTCGCCTGGTTCGCGGGCGAGCTGGGCGAGCGCTTCCAGCCTGGCCTGCTGCACCCGCCGGCGCACTTCGAGACGCCCGCCAACCGGGCCCTCGAAGCTGCCTGCTTCGGGGTGCGCACCCGCTCGCCGGCAACCACGGCCACGATCCGCGAGCGCACCGAGGACCTCAAGACGGCCCTGCGGGCGTTCCTGGCCGGCCACGGGGTCGAGGTGGTAGTCGCCCAGAACGTCCTCTGCCTGCCGATGCAGCTCCCGCTCGGACTCGCCCTGACCGAGGTGCTGGTCGAGCAGGACATGCCGGCGCTCGCCCACCACCACGACTTCTGGTGGGAGCGGGAGCGGTTCGCGCCCAACGCCGCCGCCGACGTCCTCGGGGCCGCGTTCCCGCCCATCCTGCCCGGCATGGAGCACCTGGTCATCAACTCGCTGGCAGCGGCCGAGCTGACCCGGCGGCGCGGGGTGGCCGCCACCGTGCTCCCGAACGTCATGGACTTCGAGCGCGGCCCGGAACGCCCGGGCGACCCCGACCGCTTCCGCCGGGCGGCCGGCCTGGCCGGCGACGACGTGCTGCTCCTGCAGCCGACCAGGGTGGTGCCCCGCAAGGGCATCGAGACCACCATCGACCTGGCCGCCGCCCTGGACGGCCCGGTCAGGGTGGTGGTGACCCACGCCGAGGGCGACGAGGGAGTCGAGTACGGCGCCCGGCTCCGGGAGCAGGCCGAGCGGCTCGGGGTCGACCTCCGCTTCGTCCCCGTCGAGGCTGGGGGCGCAGACGGGCCTGCCCCGGAGCCCCGGTCGGCGCCCCGGTCAAGGACCCAGGTCGCGCGGCTGTCCGGCTCCCTGCCGGCCCGGCGTGCTCGACCGCGACGCCAATACCTGACCAGCGCTCTGGCCGGCGCCTACGCCGCCGCCGACCTGGTCTGCTACCCCTCGACCTGGGAGGGGTTCGGCAACGCGCTGCTCGAGGCGTTCTTCCACCGGCGGCCGGTGCTGGTCAACCGCTACGCGGTCTACGTCGCCGACATCGCCCCGGCCGGCGTGCGCTGCATCGAGCTGGACGGCGGCCTGACGCCCGAGACGGTCGGGCGGGTGCGGAGGCTACTGGCCGACCCGCAGCGCTGGCGTGAGACGGTCGAGGCCAACTACGAGGCCTGCCAGCGCCACTTCTCCTACGCGACCGTGCGCGAGCGGGTGCTCCCCCTGCTCGACCGGGTCGCCGCCACCTGAGCAGGGGATCCGAGGCTCAGGCGGCGGGAGCGGTGCCAACGGCTCGGCCGCCGCTCGACTTGCTGGGGCGGGTCGCCTACTGGGTCCGCTTGGCGTGGTCCCGCATGGCCTTGTTCACCACCCGCCAGCGGCGGCGCTGCTCGGCCCGGGCCCGCTGGTCGTGGCGGATCTCCAGGGCGCGCAGCTCGCGCTGCAGCTTGTGCCAGCCGGCGAGCCGGTCGGCGGGCAGCTCGCCGTCCTCGACCGCCCGGCGCACCGCGCAGCCCGGCTCGGCCTCGTGCCGGCAGTCTGAGAAGCGGCAGCCGGCGGCCAGGGTGTCGATGTCGTCGAACGCCTCCCGGGCGCCCTCCTCCGCCGACCAGAGCTGCAGCTCGCGCATGCCAGGGGTGTCGACGAGCATGCCGCCGCCGGGCAGGCGGAACAGCTCGCGGTGGGTGGTGGTGTGCCTGCCCCTTCCGTCCGCTCTGACCTCCGCGGTGGCCAGCACCTCCCGTCCGAGGAAGTGGTTGACCAGCGTCGACTTGCCCACGCCGGACGAGCCGAGCAGGGCGACGGTCTGGCCGCCCTCGAGGTGGCCGGCCAGCTCGTCGAGACCCTGGCCGGTGACCGCGCTGACGGCGTGGACGTCGACGCCGGGGGCGACCTGGGCCGCCTCGGTCAGCTGCTCGTCGACCGCGTCGCTCAGGTCGGCCTTGGTCAGGACCACCACCGGGGTGGCGCCGCTCTCCCAGGCCATCGTGAGGTACCGCTCGAGCCAGCGCGGCTTCAGGTCGCCGGTGAGCGCGACGACCAGGAACACGACGTCCACGTTGGCGGCCACCACCTGCTCCTGGGTGGCCTTGCCGGCCTGGTGGCGCGAGAACGCGGACCGGCGGGGGAGCACGGCCACGACCGAGGCCCGGCCGCCGTCCGCGCCGCCCTGCAGGCAGACCCAGTCGCCCACGGCGGGGAGGTCGGCCGGCCCGGCCGCCTGGTGGCGGAGCCGGCCGGTGACCGCGGCGGTCACCTCGCCGTCCCCGATGGCAACCACGTAGGCGCCCCGGTGGGCGGCGACGACCCGGCCGGGCCGGTGTCCCTCGCGAGCGTACGGCTCGAAGCTGGTCGCGAAGAACGGGCCCCAACCGAGCGCCTCAAGTCCTGGCGTGAAGTTCCTCCTGTGCCGCTGCGTGATCCCCGCCAGTGTGGCCGCCACGGTGGCCGGGCGCATGCGATTTTCCACGCGCCCACGTCGTCCGGGTCCGGTCGTCCGGGTCCGGTCGGCCGGGTCCGGTCGTCCGGGTCCGCTCGGCCAGGGTCTGCAGCGTGACGCGGGTGGCGCGCTCGGCGGCCTCCCCCCGGACAGCGGCCGCTCGCTCCACGACCGTGATGAAGCCTTCATAGTCCATGGCGGGCTCTTGGCTGGCTCGTCGCTGTCCCACACTGTACGCCCCGCTGTTCGACGGCCCGGACAGCGCCGGTCATACCGCGGCCGCCTGGCGCTCGGGCACCGGTGGGACCGCAAATCGCGTTGCCAGCGTGCTTGGCAGGGCTAGGATCAGGCCAAATGCTGCTCACCCTCACGACGACCCATCGGCCGGCGACCGACCTCGGCTACCTGCTGCACAAGCACCCCGGAGGAGGGAGATGACCTTGGGGAGATCGTGGGATGACCAGCTCAGGCGGCGTCCCGGTGACCGCCGTTGTCCGTGACGGACTGCTGAAGGCTGCTGCGACTGGCACGCCGATGGCACGGCCAGCGAGAACACGAACGTGCCTCGGGCCCCGGCAGCGTTGGGTATCCGGTCCCGTCCGGGCGCGGACGCCTCTTGGCGCTCCGGTCCTCCGCGACCAGGGACCGGATCGGCCGGCCGGGCACGGCAAGGCCGATCAAAGCCCGGAGAACCACGAGCTTGGGAAGCACTGTCGGGCTGCCCATCAGCGGCCGGCGGCGAAGCTCAGCGGGCCGAACGGCTGACCGCGGTTGACCGTCGGTGACCGTTGCGAACCGCTGCTTGGGGGCACGCCAAGGGCACGGCCGGCGAGGACGAACGTGGCTCGGACCTGGTAGCGATGGTCACCAGCTCGCGTGGCGGTGGGGTTCGTCCTGGCGACCACTGCCTCGTTTGGCAAGCCGCCGGAGGTGGCGCGGCAGCCCGGACCTCATCCTTATCAGGTGTGTTCCGGTCATGCGGTCAATGCTGCGAGAGCGGGTGAGGCCAGCTCAGCGGTGGGGCGGATGTGACCGTGGTTGTCCGCTCGATACCAGGTTTGCCCGTCCGTTGTGGCACGCGGGTGGCACGGCCGGCGAGGACGAACGTGGTTCGGGCCTGTCGGCGGCAGCATCAGCTCGCGTGCGGGGCGAGGCCCGCCGAGGGCGACCACCTGCCTTGTTGGCGATCTGCCGAAGGCTGCAGCAGTTGGGTAGGTGCCCTACTTACCAAGGGCGTAACAGCAGATATACCGCGCCACTCATGACGAGTATCCCGAGTCCGGCACCCCACAAGGCGAGAGGTCCGGCCCAGCGGTTGCCCCACTTGTCCAGTCGCGCATGTCGCGGGTTGGCCGGGTCGTAGACGACGTTGACTGAATCGCCGACTCGGAGCGAGCCGTCGTCGGCCTGGAATCGCGCGACTTGCTCGTAGGCGGTGCGGAACTCGACGATCGGAAAGCGCCGAGTCACATCGACCCAGCGGGCGTTGTCGCCTGACCCCCTCCGCTCGCTTACAACGGCTTCGTCGACCCTGACAACGACGCCCTTTGCGGGTTCGGCGGTTGCCAGGAAGCGCCGGGTATCGGCCCACATCTTGAAGCCGAAGCCCACCAGGACCACACCAAGCAGCATCATCGCGATCAGGACGACCCGCAGCACGCTCAGGTCGCCCCACCTCACCCGCGGCTTCATGGTGATCCTTCCTCAGCCGCCCCGCCAGCACCGCCCAAGGGTCGGGCCGGCTGCTTGCCTTACAGGATCTCACCCCCCATACTCGCGCCACCACCCCGACGTTGATCCTGACGACAGGCGCGCGGTCCGGATGAAGCGCCGGCCAGCCCCTGCGGCGCAGATGGCAGGAGGGCAGGTCGCAGCTCCCGTCGCTGTGCTGCCGGCCGAGGACGGCCGCCGCAGGCGGCCGCCCGCAGGGCCGGCCTTGAGGGGGTAGAGAAAGTACTCACAGCCACCCTCACCAGCACGGACACGACGGAGCGGGACGCCGGCATGCTGCTCGCCCACCAGCGTCCCTGCTCCGCCGCATCGCTGCTCGACGTGGCTACCTGCTCGTGCTCCTCGTCGCCCTGGTCATGGTCGCCGTCGCCCACCGCAGGCTCGGCCCCAGCTCCTCGGCCACGACCTCGACCACCGACCGGGCGCTGCGGTCCTCGGCCTGCCACGACCGCTGCACCAGCCGGCCCACGACCACGACCCGGCTGCCCCTGCCAGCGACTCGGCCGCATGCTCGGCCTGCTCACGCCACACAACGACCGCGTAGGACGACGGCTCCCCGTCCTTCCACCTATCACCGTCGCGGACCTGGCCAGTCACCGCCACCCGGAACGTCGCCTTGGCCGTGCCGCTGGGGGTGTACCGCAGCTCGGGATCGTCGGTCAGGTTGCCGGCAAGCGCCACGCTCGTCTCGGCCATGCTGTGCCTCCTCTGTGCTCCTGGCCGGGCGGTGCTGCCCTGCCCTTGGAACGGGGGCACGGTGGCTACCGAGGCATGCCGAAGGCCGCCAGGGGCAAGCCGCGGAGCGAACGAACCCGGCCCGCTCGATCGAGGCTGCCGGCCCGTGGCCGCTCGGGTGCCGGGTTGGTTCGGGGAGCGGCTTGCGGCTGGCGGGTCGGGCATGCCATCTATCGTCCGGCCAGATCCCTCCACCCTGGGCGCGGTGGGAGATCGAGGCTCACATCGCGAGAGCCGCTCGCGGCCCGTCCCAGGCGCCGTGCTGGATGCGGCTACCGGCTTGCGAGGAACAGGTAGCGGTTGAGGCTGAAGAAGTACCGCCCTTCCCACCCGAGCCAGTGGAGGTCCTGGGTCCAGGCGTCGGCTTCGTCGCGGGTGAGGCTGCCCCGGGCGACGGCGAAGTCGGCCATGATTTCGCCGTTGGCCACGCTGTAGGTGTTGGGGTCGTACTCGGGGTTGAGCAGCACCAGCACCTCGGGGTGGTCGACCTGGAACCCGGCGTCACGGAGCCGGCGGGCCAGGGTACGGGGCAGGTGCGGGTCGGCGAACCGCTCCATCCACGCAGCCAGGAGCCGCCCCATCCGCTCGGCGTCGGTGGCGTGCCAGACGATGGAGTCCCAGTCGGTGTCGAGGATCAGCGCCCGCCCCCCAGGCCGCAGCACCCGATGAAGCTCGGCCAGCGCCGTGGGCAGGTCGCCGACGTACTCGTAGACCTGGGTGGACACCGCCACGTCGAAGGTCGCATCGCCAAATGGCAGGGCGGTGGCGTCGGCCTTGACGAAGCTCACCCGCCCGGCCCCAGCCAGGTCGGCGCTGCGGCGTTGTCCGAGGGCGAGCATGGCATCGCTGACATCGAGGCCGGTGACGTTCCCGGCCGGGCCGACCTCCTGGGCCATCTCGGTGGCCAGCAGGCCCGGCCCGGAGCCGACATCGAGGACGCGCTCGCCTGGCCGCAGCGCCAGCGCCCGCAGGGTCGCGCGTCGCTGCTCGACCACGTCCGGAGTCAGGTAGGCGGCTTCGAGCTTGCGGGAGGCGGTGGCATCGAACACGGACTCGGCGGTCATGGCGGCTCCCTCTCACACGCCGGCAGCCGTGGCGGCACCAGACACGCCGGCAGGCTCGTCGTCGTCGCCGTCCGACCCTTCGTAGGTCTCGAACACGATCACGTTACCGGTGGCCGGCCGGACGCTGACCAGGGCCTCCAGCGCTTCGTCCTGGGCGCCGTAGGTACCGTGCGTGATCTCGATGACGACCCGGCCGTCAAGCGGTTGCAGGCCCGGGTCGGGGCCGAAGGCGCGCAGCTCCTCGTCGGCGGCCAGGCGCGAGCGGGCCTCGTTGTAGGTCCGCAGCACGCGATAGCCGGCGCCTTCCAGGACGCCCACCACCCCACCAGGCGGGAAGTCGCCTGGCGCCATCAGGGCGGTGCCCTCGGCGACGGCGGCCGGGAAGTAGCTGATGCTCAGCTCGGCGACCCGGCCGTCGATCAGCAGCTCCCGCGCCCGCGCCCAGACCCGGTCGCCTGGGTCCAGGCGTAGCAGCGCCGCGACCGGCTCGGGCGCGCCGGTCCAGCCGGCATGGACGGTTCGCTTGAGGACCTGGCGGCCTTGCATGTCGCCGCCGAACACTAGGCCGCGGGCCTCGCGGGCGCGGGCGTAGCGGCGGTTCATGGGCCAGCGGTCCGGACGCTGGGCGCGGGGCACGACCACCGGGCGTAGGCCGGGTCGGCCGATCACAAGCCCTTCGCTGATGAGCTGTTGGACGGCACGGGCGGCGGTCTTGTCGCTGACGCCGTACTGGCTGCCGAGTTCGGTGGCGCCGGGTAGCTCGTCGCGGGTGGGGTCGTCGGGGCTGGGCTCGTAGGCGCCAGCGAGGATGTCGGCGCGGATGGCATCGGCGATCTGGCCGTAGGCCGTCTGCCGGGAAAAGGGCACGAAGTCGCCTCCCAAGGGAGTTCAAAGCGGGACCGGCTCGGGCGTGATCCTAGCGGGTTCGGAACCTGGTGGACAGGAACGTAGGAACGTAGTACCGTGCCTCCACCCTACCTGAGAGGAGGAGCCTCGTGAAGCTCCCCGTGGACACCTCGGCGATCGCGTTCCTGTGCGCGATGCCGCCCGAGCCGGTGATCGACTTCGAGACCAAGCGCCCAAGGGCCGACGACAACGGCGAACCCCTGTTCGCCGTGCAGCTGGTCGCCCTGGCCGAGGGCTCGGCCGAGATCATCGCGGTCAAGACCGCCGGGACCGCCCCAGCGGTGCGCCAGGGCCAGCCGGTCAAGGTCGTGGGGCTGGTCGCCCAGCCCTGGACGATGGGCGACCGCTCCGGCGTGGCGTTCCGCGCCCAGCGCGTCGAGCCCGTCGCCGCCCAGGCCGCACGCGCGAGCTGACCAGAAGGGAGGGATGCCCTAGACGCTTCGCGCGAGGGAGGGGACCGGCGACACCGCGTGGACACGGCCCGGTCCCCTCCACCCACACACAGCCGGGCGCTGCTAACGCCCGGCCTTCGCATCAAGGAGTGGAGCCCCATGACGCCCGCCCATCCTCGCCGACCCTCGGCGCTGCACGCCACCCTCCTCGCCCAGCCCGGCACCGACTACCAGCCCGACGCCTGGCCGGCCCACGATGGGACCTGGCAGGGCTCGGTCCGCTACGACGCCGGCCCGCTGTATGTCACCGTGCAAGGTCCCTCGGCTGCGCTGCGGGAGCTGGCCGCCGCCCTGGTGGCTGCCGCCGACCAGGCCGACCAGCACACCGCCACCCCTCCTGCTGCGCCCGCGACCGACGACCCGGACCCGATGCCCGAGGGGGTGGCATCGTGACCTGGGGCCACCCCAACGACCGCTATCGGCATCCGGTGGGCTGGGGCGCCTGGACCGAGACACCCCCGGTCATCACCGAACCGGTCATCCGCCACCGCCCGGCGGACTGGCTGTTCACCGGCCTGGCGCGCCCCGCCTGGGCCTATCGGGTCGAGCTGACCCTGATCGGCCTGCTCGCGGTCGCCTACTTCTGGCTGGTCGGCCGCGTCGGCTGGGCCGCCGACGCGATCATCCTGGCCGCCGCCGTCATCGTGGCGGCCGTGCCGTGGACGCGGGAGCACCTGGCCCGGCTGCTGTACCGCGCCCACCTGCGCCGCCGCTGGGCGCTGGCCTGCCGCCACGCCGACCTCGCTACCCGCAACGACCGCGTCCCCCGCGTCACCGGCTGCACGCTCACCCGCGCCGGCGAGCAGCTCCGCGTCCGCATCCCCGCCGGCAGCCAGGTCCCCGACGTGGAGCAGGCCGCCGAGCGGATCGCGGCGTTCCTGTCGGTGCGGGAGGTCCGGGTCACCCGGGCGCCGGAGAGCGCCCGCTACGCCCGGGTGGTGGTGCTGCGCCGCGACCCGCTCGCCGACCCCCGCCCGATCCCCTGGCCCTGGACGGCTCGCGAGTCGTGCTCGCTGTGGGCGCCGGTCCCGGTCGGGCTGGACGAGGACGGCACCCAGGTCACCGTCACCCTGCCCTACCGCAACCTGCTCCTCGGCGGGGAGCCCGACGCCGGCAAGTCCTCCATCCTCCAACTCCTGATCGCGGTCGGCGCGCTGGACCCTGGCGTGCGGCTGACGCTGTTTGACCCGAAGCTCGTGGAGCTGGCGGTGTGGCAGGGCTGCACCGCCCGGCTGGTGGGGCCCAACGTCGACGAGGCGATCGACGTGCTGCGCGCGCTGCTGGCCGAGCTGGACGACCGCTACCTGACCTTGCTCGCCAACCAGGCGCGCAAGGTCACCGAGGGCGACGGGCTGGCGCTGCACCTGGTCGGGGTGGAGGAGCTGGCCTTCTACACCAACGGCCCCAACCGCAAGGCCAACGCGGAGTTCTCGGTCCTGCTGCGCGACTTCGTGGCCCGGGGCCGCGCCGGCGGCATGGTCGCGGTGGCGACGACGCAGAAGCCCTCGGCGGATGTGGTGCCGAGCTACCTGCGGGACCTGTTCGGGTTCCGCTGGGCGCTGCGCTGCTCGACCCCCGACGCCTCCGACACCATCCTCGGGCGCGGCTGGGCGAGCCAGGGCTACTCGGCGGCGACGATCGACCCGGCGATCCGCGGGGTGGGCTACCTGCTGCAGGAGGGCGGCGTGCCGACCCGGCTGCGGGCCTGCTACCTCGACGACGAGCAGCTCGCCACCATCGCCCGCCGCGCCGAAGCCCTCCGCGCGCCTCGGCCGGCGGAGCGGCCGACGCTGCGGATCGTGGACGAGCCCGCATGACCGAGCCGGTCGCGATGGGCGAGGTCCTGCCTGGGGTGCTCGCTGAGGTCATCGACCGGGCCGGGCCGGGCTACCAGCGGTGGGCCGAGCTGGTCGCCCAGGCCGGCTACTGCTCGCATCCCATCCGCCTGGCCGGCCGGGTCGAGCACGCCGACCAGCAGACCGGCGAGGTCCGCCAGGTCTACTCCACCGATGCCGAGCCGGACGGGGTGCTGCTCAAGGCGTGCGGGAACCGGCTCGCCTCCCGCTGCCCCTCCTGCTCGGCGGTCCATCAGGCCGACACCTACCACCTGGTGAGCGCCGGCCTGGCCGGCGGCAAGGGCGTCCCCGCCACCGTCGCGGCGCATCCCCGGCTGTTCGTGACCTTCACCGCCCCCAGCTTCGGGCGGGTCCACACCCGGCAGACCCAGGGCCGGCTCGTACTGCCCTGCCACCCCTACCGGCAGGGCCGGGTCTGCGCCCACGGCCGGCGGGCGGGCTGCTGGCACCGTCACGAGGCCGAGGACCAGGCCCTCGGCGAGCCGATCTGCCCGCAGTGCTACGACGGGGAGGGGCAGGTGCTGTGGAACGCGCTCGCCCCGGAGCTGTGGCGGCGCACCACCGAGTACCTCCGCCGCGCCCTGGCCCAGCTCGCGGGGCTCACCCTGGCTGAGTGCAACGCCACCGTCCGACCGGCGTTCGTGAAGGTGGCCGAGTTCCAGCGCCGCGGGGCGATCCACCTGCACGCCGTCATCCGCCTGGACGCCGCGCCCCCGGAGGACGACCCCGGGCGGGTCGCCCCACCCCCACCCGGATTCACCGCCGACCTGCTCGAGCAGGCCGTCAGGCAGGCCGCCGCGCGGGTGTTCGCGCCTGTGCCGCCCCTCGGCGATGACTCCGCCACCCCCATGCGGGCGGCCGTGTGGGGCGACCAGCTCGACCTCCGGCGGCTACCCGCGCCGAAGCCGGGGGAGACCAGCGCCGAGACGGTCGCCGGCTACCTCGCCAAGTACGTCACCAAGAGCACCGAGGCCCTCGGCGCCCGCCTAGACCGCCGCCTCGGCCCCGACGACCTCGACCGCCTCGACGCGCCCGCCCACGTCGCCGAGCTCGTCCACGCCGCCTGGCGCCTCGGCGACCGCCCCGGCCTGGCGAAGCTCCGCCTTCGCCAGTGGGCGCACCTGCTCGGCTTCGGCGGCCACTTCGCGACCAAGAGCCGCCGCTACTCCACCACGATGACCGCCATCCGCCGCGCCCGCGTTGCCTACGCGCTCCGCCGGCGCCGGCGCGACCTCACCCCCCTCGGCGACCACGACCAGGACGCCGCCGAGGATGCCGCCGTGGTGGTGCTGGCGACCTGGGCCTACGTCGGTGCGGGCTACGCCACCGAAGGCGAGACCTGGCTCGCCCTGTCGGCCGCCGCCCGCGCCAGGGAGCGGCGCCGCATCGCCCGCGAGGAGCTGTACACCACCACGCCGACCGCCGCCTGACCGTTCGCCCGCCGGGGGAGGACACCGAAGTTGGACACGCTGTTGACCGTCGAGCAGGCCGCCGAGCGCCTGGGGACCTCGACGCGCTTCGTCCGCCGCCTGATCTTTGAGCGGCGCATCGCCTACGCCAAGCTCGGCCGCCACGTCCGCATCGCCGAGCACGACCTCATCAACTACGTCGCCGCCGGCCGCGTTGAGCGGATGGTGCTGCCAGCGCCGGCCCGCTCCTGGCGTCGGGGAGCCTAGCAATGGCCGCCAAGCGCGAGCGCCGAGTGTTCGGCTCGGTCCGCCGGCTGGCCTCCGGGCGCTGGCAGGTCCGCTACCGCGACCTGCACGGCACGCCGCATACCGGCCCGAACACGTTCACCACCAAGGCCGACGCCACCCGCTACCTTGCGCTGGTCGAGGCTGACCTGACCCGGGGCGCCTGGGCCGACCCGAAGCTCGGCCGGGTCACCTTCGCCGAGTGGGCCGAACGGTGGGAGCAGACCATCACCACGCTGCGCCCGACCACCCGCGACCTGTACGCCTACCTGCTGCGTCGCTTCCTGCTACCCACGTTCGGGGCGACATCGCTGGCCAGCATCGACCTGATGGCGGTCCAGACCTGGCTGGCCGAGCTGCGGGTCGCCGGCAAGTTGAGCCCCAACACAATCGCCAAGGCGTACCGGCTGCTGAGCCGCATCCTCGCAAGCGCGGTGCAGGGCGGGTATCTCCCGCACAACCCCTGTGTCATCAGGGGCGCGGGCAGCGAGCGCGCTCCGGAGATGAAGTTCGCCACGGTGGCGCAGGTGGCGAAGCTGGCTGACGTGGTTGCTCCGCGCTTCCGGGCGCTGGTCCTGCTGGCTGCCTACGGCGGGCTCCGCTGGGGCGAGCTGGTCGGCCTGCGTGTCCAGCGCGCCGACCTGCTGCACCGGACCGTCACCGTGGCCGAGCAGGTCACCGAGGTCAACGGCCATTTCATCGTCGGTCCGCCGAAGACCCAGGCCGGCAGGCGCACCGTGACCCTGCCCGACGTGGCCGCCGCCGCCCTCGCCGAGCACCTTGACCACCACGCCCAGCCGAATCCTGACGGGCTCGTGTTCACGAACTCCACCGGCGGGTTCCTCGATCACAGCCACTTCTACAACCGGGTCTGGATGCCCGCGACGCTGGCGGCCGGCGTGCCGGGGCTGCGCTTCCACGATCTCCGCCACACCGCCGCGACGCTCGCGATCGCCGCTGGGGCGAACACCCGGGAGCTGATGGAGCGCATGGGTCACACGTCGGTCACCGTGGCCCTGCGCTACCAGCATGTGATGGGCGGTCGGGACGCGGCCATCGCGGCAGCCCTGGATCGGTTGGTCGAGGCGGCTGCGCTCGGCCCAGAGGATCCGGCGGCCGGGCGTAGTGGCACGGGGGTGGCACGACGGCGACGTGGGCGGAGCGCGTAATCTCGTTGCCAGCGTGCTTGGCAGGGCTAGGATCAGGCCAAATGCTGCTCACCCTCACGACGACCCATCGGCCGGCGACCGACCTCGGCTACCTGCTGCACAAGAACCCGGCCAGGGTGCAGTCGGTCGAGCTGTCCTTCGGCGCCGCCCACGTGTTCTACCCGGAGGCGGAGCCCGGGCGGTGCACGGCCGCGCTCCTGCTCGACGTCGACCCGGTCGGCCTGGTGCGGGACCGGACCGGGCCGGCAGGCAACGACCTGCTGCTGGCCAGGTACGTCAACGACCGGCCCTACGTGGCCTCGTCGTTCATGAGCGTCGCGCTCGCGCGGGCGTTCGGCACCGCCATGGGTGGGCGCAGCAAGGAGCGCCCGGAGCTGGCCGCCACCCCCATCCCGCTCCGGGCCGAGCTGCCCGTGGTGCCCTGCCGGGGCGGCGAAGGCCTGGTGCGCCGCTTGTTCGAGCCGCTCGGCTACGCCGTCAGCGCCAAGCCGCTCCCACTCGACCCGCGCTTCCCGGCCTGGGGTGCGAGCAGCTACGTGCGCCTGGCCTGCCAGGCCACGGTCCGCCTGGCCGACCTGCTCGCCCACCTGTACGTGCTGCTGCCGGTGCTCGACGACGACAAGCACTACTGGGTCGGCGCGGACGAGATCGACAAGCTGCAGCGGCGGGGTGGCGAGTGGCTCGCCGCCCACCCGGAGCGCGACCTGGTGGTGCGGCGCTACCTCGTCCACGACCGGCGCCTGACCCGGGAGGCCCTGGCCCGCATCACCGACGAGGACCAGGCCGACCCGGACCGGGTCGAGGCCCAGCACGACCGCGCCGAGGAGGAGGTCGAGGAGCGCATCAGCCTGGCCGAGCAGCGGCTCGGCAGCGTCGTGGCCGTGCTCAGGGCCGCCGGCGCCCACCGGATCCTCGACCTCGGCTGCGGCTCGGGCAAGCTGCTGGCCGCGCTGCTCCGCGACGGGCAGTTCACCGAGGTCCTCGGCGTCGACGTGTCGTTCAGGGCGCTCGAGGCGGCCGCCAGGCGCCTGCACCTGGACCGGATGGCGCCAGCCCAGCGGGCGCGGGTCCGGCTCGAGCAAGGCTCGCTCACCTACCAGGACGAGCGGCTGGCCGGCTGGGACGCCGCCGCCGTGGTCGAGGTCGTCGAGCACCTCGACCCGGGCCGGCTCGCCACCTTCGAGCAGGTCCTGTTCGGCGCCGCCCGGCCACCCACCGTGGTCGTGACCACCCCCAACGTCGAGTACAACCCCCGCTTCGGGCTGCCAGCCGGCACCCTGCGCCACCGCGACCACCGCTTCGAGTGGACCAGGGCGGAGTTCCGCGCCTGGGCCGAGGCCGTCGCCGCCGGGCACGGCTACGCGGTCCGCTTCCTGCCCGTCGGTCCCGAGGACCCGGAGGCCGGCCCGCCCACCCAGATGGGGGTGTTCCAGCGGTGAGGATCGCCGTGCCCGAGCTGTCGCTCGTACTGCTGGTGGGCGCCTCCGGGTCCGGGAAGTCGACCTTTGCGGCGCGGCACTTCAAGCCCACCGAGGTGCTCTCCTCCGACGCCTGCCGGGCGCTCGTGGCCGACGACCAGAACGACCAGGCCGCCACCCCGGACGCGTTCGACGTGCTCCACTACGTCGCAGGCAAGCGGCTGGCCGGCGGCCGGCTCACCGTGGTGGACGCCACCAACGTCGAGCCCGAGGCGCGCCGCTCGCTGGTCAGGCTCGCGCGCGAGCACCACGTCCTGCCCGTCGCGATCGTCTTCGACCTCCCCGAGCGGGTGTGCGTGGAGCGCAACGCGGCCCGGCCCGACCGCGACCTGCCGGCCCGGGTGATCCGCCGGCAGCGGGCCGTGCTGCGCCGCTCCCTCGGCTCCCTCCAGCGGGAGGGCATCCGGCGGGTGTTCGTGCTCCGCAGCCCCGAGGACGCCGAGCAGGCCGTGGTCGAGCGGGAACGGTCCTGGAGCGACCGGCGAGACGAGCGCGGGCCGTTCGACCTCATCGGCGACGTGCACGGGTGCGTCGGAGAGCTCGCCGCCCTGCTCGCCAAGCTCGGCTACGAGCTGGCCGCCGGGCCCGGCGGCGCAGCGACCGGCGCCAGCCACCCGCATGGCCGCCGTGCGGTGTTCCTCGGCGACCTGGTCGACCGCGGCCCCGACACGCCGGGGGTGCTCCGGCTGGTCATGGGCATGGTCGCCGCCGGCGACGCCCTGTGTGTGCCCGGCAACCACGAGAGCAAGCTGCTGCGCGCCCTGCAGGGCCGGGACGTGCAGAAGACCCACGGCCTGGCCGAGTCCCTGGCCCAGCTCGAGGCCGAGCCGCCGGAGTTCGTCGAGCAGGTCAAGGCGTTCCTTGACGGGCTGGTCAGCCACCTCGTGCTGGACGGCGGCAGCCTGGTCGCCGCCCACGCAGGCATGCGTGCGGAGATGCAGGGCCGGGCATCGGCCGCGGTCCGCTCGTTCGCCCTCTACGGCGAGACCACCGGGGAGACCGACGAGTACGGCCTGCCCGTCCGCTACCCGTGGGCTGACGACTACCGCGGCCGGGCGCTCGTCGCCTACGGCCACACCCCGGTCCCCGAGGCCCGGTTCCACAACAACACGATCTGCCTGGACACCGGCTGCGTATTCGGTGGCCGGCTGACCGCCCTGCGCTGGCCCGAGCGCGAGCTGGTCGACGTCCCGGCCGCCCGCACCTGGTACGAGCCGGTCCGGCCGCTGCTCCCGCCCGGAGTGGCGGACCCGGGCGACCCCCGGGCGGTCGCGCCGGAGCCGGCCTGGCGCGCTTCAAGCAGCCCGGCCTCCGGCGCTTCCGGCAGCCCAGTCTCCCGCGCTTCCGGCAGCGTGGCCTCGCGCGCTTCCGGCAGCCCGGCCTCCGGCGATGCCGGCGGGCCGGCCTGGCGCGCTTCAGGCAGCGTGAGCGCCGGCCCCCTGCTCCGGCTCGGGGACGTGCTCGGCAAGCGGATCGTGACCACCCGCCTGATCAGCTCGGTGACCGTCCGGGAGGAGCACGCCCGCGCCGCCCTGGAGGTGATGAGCCGCTTCGCCGCCGACCCGCGCTGGCTCGTCTACCTGCCGCCGACCATGGCCCCGACCGCCACCAGCCAGG
This sequence comes from Actinomycetes bacterium, assembly GCA_036000965.1. Lineage (NCBI taxonomy): Bacteria > Bacillati > Actinomycetota > Actinomycetes > Actinomycetes bacterium. The sequence continues at coordinate 31,768 of DASYUT010000166.1, read as the reverse complement.
CTCCCGGGCTGCTCGAGCACCCGGCCCAGGCGTTCGCCGCCTACCGGCACGACGGGGTGGCCAAGGTGGTGTGCGAGGAGAAGCACATGGGCTCGCGGGCCGTGGTCGTCTGCTGCCGGGACCCCGAGGCCGCCCGCCGCCGCTTCGGGGTCGCCGGGCCTCCCGCGCTTCAGGCAAGCGGGCCTCCCGCGCTTCAGCCAGACGGGCCTCCCGCGCTTCAGGCGGAGTGGGACCGGGCCGGCATCGTCCACACCCGCACGGGTCGCCCGTTCTTCGCCGACCAGGCGCTCGAGGCCGCGCTGCTCGAACGGGTCCGGGCCGCGCTCACTGCGAGCGGCCTGTGGGACGAGCTCAGCACCGACTGGGTCTGCCTGGACGCGGAGCTGATGCCGTGGTCGGTCAAGGCCGAGGAGCTGCTCCGCCGCCAGTACGCTGCGGTCGGAGCCGCCGCCACGGCCGGCCTCGCAGCCAGCGTCGAGGCGCTCGAGGCGACGGCGGACCGGCTCGCGACCGCCTCACGGGACGAGCCCGCGGCGGAACGGCGCGCGAGCGCCCCACGGGACGGGCCGCCGGGCCCGGTCGCCGGGCCGGAGGCCGAGGCGGTCGCCGGGCTGCTCGGCCGCCAGCGCGAGCGGGTGGCCCTGGCCGGGCGCTTCGTGGACGCGTACGGCCGGTACTGCTGGCCGGTGGCGTCAGTGGACGACCTGCGGCTTGCGCCGTTCCAAGTCCTGGCCGGCGAGGGCCGGCTCCACGCCCAGCGCGACCACGGCTGGCACCTCGACGTGCTTGGCCGTCTCGCCGCCGCGGACGGGCGGGTCGTGGTGCCCACCCGCGCGCTCGTGGTCGACACCACCGACCCGTCGTCGCAGTCCCGAGGCGTCGCGTTCTGGGAGGAGCTGACCGCGGCGGGCGGCGAGGGCATGGTGGTCAAGCCGTTCGACGGCATCGTCCGCGGTCGCCGCGGCCTCGCGCAGCCCGGCGTGAAGTGCCGCGGGCCCGAGTACCTGCGGATCGTCTACGGCCCCGAGTACTCGGTGCCTGCCAACCTCGACCGCCTCCGGGCCCGCAGCCTCGGCCACAAGCGCTCCCTGGCCCTGCGCGAGTTCGCCCTGGGTATCGAGGCCCTCGAGCGCTTCGTGCGCCACGAGCCCCTCCACCGGGTCCACGAGTGCGTCTTCGGCGTCCTCGCCCTCGAGAGCGAGCCGGTCGACCCGCGCCTCTAGCCCTGCATCCTGGCCGCAGCCAGGGACCCCGCCGGTCGGTCTGCGACGCCGACAGGTCCTGGGCGTCAGTGGTGGAGGGTGCAGGACGCTTCAAAAAGCGATCATAGGCCGGGCACAAGTCTCTCGACGCTACCTCACTCGGCTGCTGCAGGTGGGCGGGTGCCGGTCACGAACCGATCATAGGCCGGGGCGTGGGCCTCTCGACGTTGCCTCACCCGGTCCTGCAGGTAGGGCGGGTGCCGGCCGGCCGGATGACTCCCGTTGGACATGAATCTGGGAGGGCCGACGTCTTCAAGTGCCGAGGCGGTCGCCCGCGGCGCTGCGCCGAACATGGATCAAGTGGCGCAGGAAGAACCACAGCAAGCTCTTGACAGGCGAGATTGCTCCGTTCAGGCTCGGTTGTCCAGCTCTGGGCGGGTGTGACCGAACAGGGTGTCATCGGACAGGGTGTGCCGAGGCGGCCGCGTCGGCATCCAGCCAGCGCGTCAGGGGTTCGAGTCCCCGCACCCTGACCAGGCCGCGGGCGCGTGCCGCGCCCGCGGCGGCATCCCGCGCCCGCGGCGGCATCCCGGTCCCGCGGTAGCATCCCGGTATGGACGCCGCCGGGTTCCGCCTCCGAGCCGCCTGCGGGATCGCCGGGCCGGTGGCCTTCACCGCGGCCTGGGTCACCAGCACGCTCCGTCAGAGTGGCTACTCCATCGCCGGGGAGCACCTGAGCGGGCTGGCCGCGCCCGACGCCCGTGACCCGGAGATCATGCTTGCCGGCTTCCTCGCCCTCGGCGCCTGCACGACCGCATTCGGCTCCGCCCTCGCGGAGGCGCTCGGCGGGCCCGGGCGGTCCGGGCCCGGACCTTGGCTGGTCCGCTGCGCCGGGCTGGGCACGGTCGCGGCCGGGCTGCTGCGCCGGGACCGCATGCTGCTCCACCCGCCCGGCGCCGCCGCCGGGCAGTCCTGGCACAACCACGGGCACGACCTGGCCAGCGGGATCGTGTACGCGGCGCTCCTGGCCGCCCCGCTGCTGCTGGCCAGACGCTTCGCCGGCGACCCGGACTGGTCGCATCTTCGCGGCCCGGCGGTGGCCGCCTCGCTGGCCACCGCCGCGCTGCTGGCCGTGTTCTGGTCGGAGGTGCTCGAGCCCTGGAACGGCATCGTGCAGCGGGTCGCGGTGACCGTGCCGTTGGTGTTCACGGCCGTCCTGGCCGGGCGGCTGCTGGCCAGACCCTCGGCGCCGCCGGCCAAGACACCGGCCTGACCCGCGGCCGATCAGCGCCGCCGCGTGCGGCAGCCCGGGAAGCTCGCGGTCCAGGATCGGCCGCACCGCCGCCTCGTAGGTCGCCCTGGCCAGCGCAGTCCCGGGAAGGAAGCTCGGCATCGCCCAGTCAGCTCCGGTCGTGGTGGACAGCCTCGACGTTGTTGCCGTCGGGGTCGAGCACGAAGGCGGCGTAGTAGCCCGGGTGGTACTCGGGGCGCAGGCCGGGCGGGCCGTTGTCGCGGCCGCCGTTGGCCAGGGCTGCCGCGTAGAAGGCGTCGACCGCGTCCCGGCCGGGGGCGGCGAAGGCCACGTGCGCGCGCTGGTGCCGGACGTGGCCGTGCCCGGTCGCATGACACCCAATCGTGATCGTTGAGCTGTTTGGGGCCGTAACCGTCCAGGGGGTAGGGTTGCGGCTGCAGCAGTCGTTCGACTGCAAGAGTATGGGTTCCTGCGGGAGCCGTCCCGCAGACGTCGATCAGCAGTGCAAGGAGGTTGAGTAGCAACCGAGCGTCGGTTGCCCCGGTCCTACTCCCATCCGGCTGGCAACGCCTGCCGGCACGACCTGAAGCGGCCCTGCCGCCACCCGTGCGGCCAAGCCGCCTTCCTTGCCCCGCCCGCGTCGCGCGGGCGGCCTTGGCGTTGCCGCTCCTCGAAGGAGCTGACGATGAGCCGAACCACGGTCGTGGCATGGAACCGTGCTGCCCTGCGCGCGATCCGCGCCACCCGGCCCGGCCCGCCGATCGCCGCCCGCGCCCTCGCCATCCTGCACACGGCCATCTACGACGCCTGGGCCTGCTACGACGACGTCGCGGTGGGCACCCGCCTGGGGGGCTTGCTGCGTCGGCCCGACGCGGAGCGGACCGACGCCAGCCGCGAGCAGGCGCTCAGCTTCGCCGCCCACCGCGTCCTGGTCGACCTGTTCCCGTCCGAGGCGCCAACCTTCGACGAGCTGATGGCCCGGCTCGGCCACGACCCGGCCCAGGTCGACGACGACACCACGCCGAGCGGCATCGGCGACTTGGCGGCGCGCACGGTGCTCGGCTTCCGCCACGGCGACGGCACCAACCAGCTCGGCGACCTGCACCCTGAGCCGTACGGCGACTGGACCGGCTACCGGCCGGTCAACGACCCGGACGTCGTCCGTGACCCCAACCGGTGGCAGCCGCTCCGGGTGAGCGACGGACGGGGCGGGATCGTGGTGCAACGCCACCTCGCTCCCCACTGGGCCCTGATCACCCCGTTCGCGCTCGCCTCGGGCGCCGAGCTCCGCCCACGGCTCGGCCCCAAGCAGCATCCTGGTCCCGGCTTCCTCCGCCAGGCCGAGCAGATCCTGGCCGACAGCGCGGAGCTCCACGACGAGACCAAGGTGATCGCCGAGTACTGGGCGGACGGTCCCGGCTCCGAGCTGCCGCCCGGGCACTGGTGCCTGTTCGCCCAGTACGTGTCGGAGCGGGACGGGCACGGGCTCGGCGACGACGTGGTGTTGTTCTTCTCGCTCACCGGCGCGCTCCTCGACGCCGGCATCGCGGCCTGGGACGCCAAGCGGAGGTTCGACTCCGTCCGCCCGATCACCGCCGTGCAGTTCCTGTTCGCGGGAGAGAAGGTGGCCGCCTGGGCCGGTCCCGGCCAGGGCACCCGGCTGGTCAAGGGCGAGGAGTGGCAGCCCTACCTGGACACGCCCCCGTTCGCCGAGTACGTGTCCGGGCATAGCACCTACAGCGCGGCCGGAGCCGAGATCCTGGCCAGGTTCACTGGCCGCGACGTGTTCGACGCGTCGGTGACGGTCCTGGCCGGCAGCTCCCGGGTCGAGCCCGGCCTGGTGCCGGCCGCCCCCGTCACCCTGTCCTGGCCCACCTTCACCGACGCCGCCGACCAGGCCGGACGGTCACGCCGTTACGGCGGCATCCACTTCCGGGACGGCGACCTCGTCGGCAGGGTGCTCGGCCGCCTGGTGGCCGCCCGAGCCTGGCGGGCGGCCTCGTCCTACGTCAACGGGATACCTCGGGAGCGACAGCGCGTACGGTGACGCCGCCGGGCTGGCGGAGGCCAGCCCGGCGGGCCGAGGACCGATCGGCACCGCGGGACAAGGGCTGCCCGCCGGCAGGCCGGTCCTGTCCGCCGGCAGGCCGTCCCGTCCGCTGGCGGCCCGGTCCCGTCCGCCGGCAGGCCGTCCCGTCCGCTGGCGGCCCGGTCCCGTCCGCCCGGCAGGCCGGTCCCGTCCGACCACAGGAGGATCACCGTGAGCGACGAGCGTCCCGCCTGGCCGGCGCCGCCGCCAGCACCGCCGGCGGCACCCCGGGCGCTCGACGGGGTGCGCGTGCTCGACTTGTCCCGGGTGCTGGCCGGGCCGTACGCAACGATGGTGCTCGCCGACCTCGGTGCCGACGTCATCAAGGTCGAACGGCCCGGGACCGGTGACGACACCCGCAGGTGGGGGCCGCCGTTCCGGGGCGACGACGCCGCCTACTTCCTCAGCGTCAACCGCGGCCGGCGGTCGGTCGTGCTCGACCTTGGCCGACCCGACCACCGGGAGGCGCTCGACCGCTTGCTGGCCGGCGCCGACGTGGTGGTCGAGAACTTCCTGCCCCGCCACCTCGAGCGGCTCGGGCTCGACCCGGACGTGGCCCTCGAGCGGCACCCCGGCCTGGTCTGGGCGTCGATCCGCGGCGCGGGGTCGGGCGGGCCGAGCGCCGACCTAGGTGCCGCTGCTGGAGACCACCATCGCCCTGCTCGCCAACCAGGCCGCCAACTACCTGATCGGCGGCTCGGTACCGGAGCCGATGGGCAACCACCATCCCAACATCGCCCCGTACGGCGCCTACGCGTGCGCCGACGGGGCGATGATGATCGGCGCCGGCAACGACGCCCAGTTCCGCCGCCTCTGCGCCGTGCTCGGTCGGGACGACCTGGCCGACGACCCGCGCTTCGCCGACAATGCGAGCAGGGTCGGCCACGCCGTCCAGCTCACCCGAGCGCTCGAGGAGGCCCTCGCGGCAGAGCCGGCGGCGCACTGGCAGGCCGAGCTCGAGCGCCAAGGCGTGCCCGTGGCCCCGGTCAACACCGTCGACCAGGTCTTCGCCGACGCCCACGTCCGCGAGGTCGGGCTGGTCGCCGAGGTCGACCACCCGACCGGCCCGCTGCCCCTGGTTCGCTCCCCGGTCACGCTGTCGGCCACCCCGGCCGCCCTGGGGCTGCCGCCGCCCTGCTCGGCGAGCACACCGAGGCCGTGCTGGCCGAGCTCGGCTACACCGGGGACCGGCTCGCCCGCATGCTCGAGCGCGGGCCGGGACGCGGCGACCCTGAGCCGGGACGGGGCGGCACCACCGAGCCGGGACGGGGCAGCCCGTCTGGCACCGCTGCGGGGCCGTCGCCCTCCTGACCGCGGCCTGCAACCGATCCCGCCCGGCACGTGTTCCTGGGGCGAGGGACGCTCGGGTGGTCCGGCGCCATGGCAGCGCAATGGAGGAGGCCTCCCCGTAGCTTCCAGCGCAAATCCACGATTGGCCTAGCCGGCGGTGAGAGGGCGGGGCGGTGAGCGCGTCCGTTCGGGGATCCCTGTGCGTACGGATTCAACTCCTTCTGGCGAATGACAGGTCGCATGCGGCGAGGGCTCGGCGAAGTTGCTCAATGGCCTTCGGGCCTACGCGAAACGGCCGCTGCACGAGGAGGGGGCTCGCTGGACCCGGATTGACCAGCTGCAAGGCTTGCCACCGCTGGTGAGCGACGGCGGCAGGACGGCGACCGTCTGGACCTCGGAGCCTGCAGGTCGGCGACGCCGAGCTACCCTCACATGGACGGAGGACTGCCGGTTGAGGGGTTTCCGGTGATGACCACCTTGCCGGTCACCTTGCGGTCGTAGAGGTCGCGTACCAGACCGAGCGCGTCGGCCAGCGGCGCGGTCGCCTGCACGCGCACGTCGAGCTTGCCGGCGACCACCTGGTCGGCCAGGTTGGCCAGGTCCCGCACGGCCTGGTCGGGCGCGACGCTGGCGAAGATCCGGAAGCCGGAGATCACGACCCCCTTGCCGTAGAAGTCCTCGACCCGGAAGGTGGACTCGGCGTCGGCTGAGTTGCCGTAGACCACCACCCGACCCCTGGGCGCGGTCGCGCGCAGCAGCGGGCCGAGCATCGGCCCGCCGATGCCGTCGAGCACGACGTCGAACTGGCCGTCCACGTCCGACCCGTCGCCCGGGTGGACGAGCGTCTCGGCGCCGGCCTTGCGGACCGCCGCGGCGCGCTCCTCGCTCCCGGCCTGGCCGGTGACGGTCGCCTTGGCCTCGCGGGCGAGTTGTACGGCGAGCTGACCGACTCCGCCGGCCGCGCCGGTGATCAGCACCCGGTCGCCGGCGTGCACACGGGCCAGGCGGAGGATGCCTACGGCGGTGATTCCGGCCACCGGCAGGGTCGACGCGAGCACCGGGTCGCACGCGTCGGGTAGCGGCGCGGTCCACTCGGCGGGGAGCGGGACGAGCTCAGCGAACGCGCCGCCACGCTCGTTGAGGCCGACGACCCGCTGGCCGACGTCGAACTCGCGCACGCCTTCGCCGAGCGCGGCCACCGTCCCGGCCACGTCCCAGCCGATCACGGTGCCGGGCGGCTGCCGGCGGGCGCTGCGGATCTCGCCCCGGTTGATCGAGGCGGCCTCCATCCTGACCAGGACCTGGCCCGGGCCCGGGGACGGCTCGGGCACGTCGTCGAGCTTGAGCGCGGGGGAGGCGGAGGGATCGGCGACCAGTGCGCGCATCGGGCGGCTCCTTTGAGGCGGGCGGGACGGGAGGTCGGCAGGACGGCGGATCGGCGGGTCGGTGGGGCGGGGTCGGCCGTACGGCATGGGGGGCGGCGTCCTGGCCTGCGTGGCTGGGACCCCGGGGCTCCAGATCGTGCCCAATCGTGCCCAAGAGTTCACGCCAGCGCCAGCGGCCTGGGTCCCCACGAGGTTGACAGGTCAGGTACCATGCCAAGCAGTGCCGCCGACCAGTGCAGAGGCCCGGATGCCCTGTCAGCTGAACCTCGTACTTATCACCTAGCGCGGACCCAACGCCGGGTCCGCGCGAAGCCTCCTACGCCAATGTGGCAGGAGGTTTTTTTCTTGCCCAAGGAAGCCGTCCCACCAGCGACTGGAGTCGAGCAGTGAAGGTCACCGGAGCACAGGCCCTCATCCGCAGCCTGGAACGATGCGACGTCGACGTCGTGTTCGGGCTTCCCGGGGGCGCCATCCTCCCCGCCTACGACCCGCTGCGCGAGTCCTCGGTCCGCCACATCCTGGTCCGCCACGAGCAGGGCGCAGGCCACGCCGCCGAGGGGTACGCCTGGGCGACCGGGCGGGTCGGGGTCTGCATGGCCACCAGCGGGCCGGGCGCGACCAACCTGGTGACTGCGCTCTGCGACGCCTACATGGACTCGGTGCCGCTGGTGGCGATCACCGGGCAGGTGCCGAGCGGCAACATCGGCTCGGACGCGTTCCAAGAGGCCGACATCACCGGCATCACCATCCCGGTGACCAAGCACAACGAGCTGGTGACCGACCCGGCCCGCATCCCGGGGGCGGTTGCCGAGGCGTTCTACATCGCCTCGACCGGGCGGCCCGGACCGGTCCTGGTCGACCTGCCCAAGGACGTGCTGCAGGCCAGCACTGAGTTCACCTGGCCGGAGTCCATCGACCTGCCCGGCTACCGGCCCACCGTCCGTCCGCACGCTAAGCGGGTGCGCGAGGCGGCCGCCATGCTCCGCCAGGCGCGCCGGCCCGTCCTGTACGTGGGCGGCGGCGTGATCAAGGCGGGCGCTCACGAGCCCCTGCGCGAGCTGGCCGAGGCGGCCCAGGCCCCGGTCACCACGACGCTGATGGCCAGGGGCGCGTTCCCCGACACCCATCCCCTGGCGCTTGGCATGCCGGGCATGCACGGCAACTACGCCGCGGTCGCCGCCCTGCAGGAGGCCGACCTGATCGTGGCCCTGGCCGCCCGCTTCGACGACCGGGTGACCGGCAACCTGGCCACGTTCGCGCCCAAGGCGCGGATCGTCCACGCCGACATCGACCCAGCCGAGATCGGCAAGAACCGCGCGGCCGACGTGCCCATCGTGGGCGACGTCAAACTCGTGCTCGAGGAGCTGGTGGCCGCCTACCGGGCCGTCGTGGCCGAGGAGGGGCCGGGCGACACCGGCGGCTGGCGCAGGGCCATGGCCGACTGGAAGGAGCGCTTCCCGTACCGGTATGACCAGCGGCCCGACGGCCCGCTCAAGCCCCAGTACGTGGTCGAGCGGGTCTCGGCCCTGACCAGCGGGGACGCGGTCGTCGTGGCCGGCGTGGGCCAGCACCAGATGTACGCGTCGCAGTTCTTCCGCTTCTCGCGTCCCCGCTCGTGGATCAACTCGGGCGGGCTGGGCACGATGGGGTTCGCGGTCCCGGCTGCGATGGGCGCCCAGGTGGGCCGGCCCGGCGAGCTGGTGGTCGCCATCGACGGCGACGGCTGCTTCCAGATGACCGCCCAGGAGCTGGCCACCTGCACCGTGGAGCGCATCCCGATCAAGGTCTTCATCCTCAACAACGGCCACCTCGGCATGGTCCGCCAATGGCAGGAGCTGTTCTACGACGAGCGCTACTCCGAGGTCGCCCTCGGCTTCGACGTGCCCGACTACGTGAAGCTGACCGAGGCATACGGCGGGGTCGGGCTGCGCTGCGACCGGGCCGAGGACGTCGACGCGACCCTCGAGAAGGCGCTCGGGGTGGAGGGCGTGCCCACCGTGGTCGACTTCCGGGTGGACGCCCACGAGGGCGTGTTCCCGATGGTCCCGGCTGGTCGCCCCAACGACGAGATCATCCTCGGCCCCGAGTTCTCCCCCGAGGAGCAGGCCGCCGCAACCCGCCGGGAGGTGCGCACCGCATGAGCTTGCAGCAGCGCAAGTCGCAGCCCGACGAGTCGACAGGCCGGGAGGTGCGCACCGCATGAGCTTGCAGCAGCGCAAGTCGCAGGCCGACGAGTCGACAGGCCGGGAGGTGCGCACCGCATGAGCTTCCATACCCTGTCCGTGCTGGTCGAGAACAAGCCCGGGGTGCTGGCCCGGGTCGCCGGCCTGTTCAGCCGGCGCGGCTTCAACATCGAGTCGCTGGCGGTCGGCCCGACCGAGGACGACTCGGTGAGCCGGATGACGATCGTGGTCGACTGCGCCGAGCGCCCCCTCGAGCAGGTCGTCAAGCAGCTCAACAAGCTCGTCAGCGTGCTCAAGATCGTCGAGCTGGAGCCCGGCCGCGCGGTCGAGCGCGAGCTGCTGCTCATCAAGGTCAAGGCCGACCCGGCCGTCCGCTACCAGATCATCGAGCTGGCCGAGGTGTTCCGGGGCAAGATCGTCGACGTCGCTCCGGAGTCGCTCACGATCGAGGCGACTGGCAGCCCCGCCAAGGTGGCGGCCATGCTCGAGATGCTCGAGCCGTACGGCGTGCGCGAGCTGGTCCGCACCGGCCGCGTGGCCCTCGCTCGCGGCAACCGCGGCATCACCGACCGAGTCCTCCGCGTGCCCCGGTCGGCATGATGCGAGCGGCATGCACTTCCTGTCGTCGCCGTGTGATCGGGGGGCAGAACGTGTGATCGGGGGCAGAAAGCCCCCCCGGACCCCCGAGCGAGCACCCGAACCCACCCGGCGAGCACCCGAACCCACCCGACGAACACCCGGAGGTTCACTGATGGCCACCATCTACTACGACGACGACGCCGACCTCGGCCTGGTGCAGGGCCGCAAGGTCGCGGTCCTCGGCTACGGCTCCCAGGGCCATGCGCACGCCCTCTCGCTGCGGGACTCCGGCTGCGAGGTCCGGGTCGGGCTCGGCGAGCGGTCGGCATCCAGGCCCAAGGCGGAGGCGGCCGGGCTCGCGGTCACCTCCCCGGCCGAGGCGGCCGCCTGGGCCGACCTCGTGATGGTGCTGGTGCCCGACACCGTCCAGCGCCACCTCTACGAGACCGACATCGCCCCCAACCTCAAGCAGGGCGACGCGCTGTTCTTCGCCCACGGGTTCAACGTCCACTTCGGCTACATCACCCCGCCACCCGGGGTCGACGTGGCCATGGTCGCTCCCAAGGCGCCCGGGCACCTGGTCCGCCGCCAGTTCGAGGAGGGCCAGGGCACCCCGGTGCTGGTGGCGGTGGCCCAGGACGCCAGCGGCAAGGCGTGGGACGTGGCCAAGAGCTACGCGCGCGCCATCGGCGGCACCAAGGCCGGCGCGCTGGTCACCACCTTCCAGGAGGAGACCGAGACCGACCTGTTCGGCGAGCAGGCGGTGCTCTGCGGCGGCACCTCCGCGCTCGTCCAGGCCGGGTTCGAGACCCTGGTCAAGGCCGGCTACCAGCCCGAGGTCGCCTACTTCGAGTGCCTGCACGAGCTGAAGCTGATCGTCGACCTGCTCTACGAGGGCGGGCTGTCGTGGATGCGCCACTCCGTCTCCGACACCGCCGAGTACGGCGACTACACCCGCGGGCCGCGGATCGTCACCGACGAGACCAGGGCCGAGATGGGCCGCATCCTGGCCGAGGTCCGCTCGGGCGAGTTCGCCCGCGAGTGGATCGCAGAGGACGACCAGGGCCGGCCCAACTTCACCCGCCTGCGCGAGGCCGGCCGCGACCACCAGATCGAGCGGACCGGCCGGCCCCTCAGGGGCATGATGTCCTGGCTGCGGCGGCCCGAGGAGGGTCCGGGGGCCCAAGGAGCCGAAGGCGGTAGCCCCCGGGTCGGGGATTCGGGGTAGTCTGACTCGATGGTCCGGATCCTGATCGCCGAACCGCTGGCCGAGGCCGGCGTCGAGTTGCTGCGCGCCCACTACGAGGTGGACGTCCGGGCGGCCATGACCCGGGAGGAGTTGCTCGGCGAGGTCGCCGGTGCCGACGCGCTGGTGGTGCGCTCGGCCACCCGGGTCGACGCCGAGGTGCTCGAGGCGGGCCGCAACCTCAAGGTGGTCGGCAGGGCCGGGATCGGCCTGGACAACGTCGATGTGGCTGCGGCCACCCGCCTCGGGGTGCTGGTGGTCAACGCGCCCCAGTCCAACGTGATCTCGGCTGCCGAGCACACCGTCGCGCTGGTGCTGGCCCAGGCCCGCAACATCCCTCAGGCCCACGCCCGGCTGCGTGAGGGCCACTGGGAGCGGTCGCGCTTCCAGGGCGCCGAGCTGTACGGCAAGACGCTCGGGATCGTCGGCCTGGGACGGGTCGGCGCGCTGGTCGCCCAGCGCCTGAACGCCTTCGGCATGCGACTGATCGCCTATGACCCGTACGTCTCGCGCGACCGGGCCGCCCAGATGGGGGTGGAGCTGGCCAGCCTGGCCGAGGTGCTGGCCCGGGCCGACATCGTGACCATCCACCTGCCCAAGACCCCGGAGACGACCGGGCTGATCGGCGACCGCGAGCTGGCCGCCATGAAGCCGGGCGCGCGCCTGGTCAACACGGCCCGGGGCGGGATCGTCGACGAGCTGGCGCTGGCCAAGACGGTGGAGGCCGGCCACCTGGCCGGCGCCGCCCTGGACGTGTTCGTGGAGGAGCCGACCACCCAGAGCCCGCTGTTCGAGGTCGACGAGGTGGTGGTCACGCCCCATCTCGGGGCGTCCACCGCCGAGGCGCAGGACAAGGCCGGCCTGGCAATCGCCGAGCAGCTCATCCTCGCGCTGTCGGGCCAGTTCGTGCCCAATGCGGTCAACGTGGACGCGGGACCGGTGCCCGACGCCCTGCGCCCGTTCCTGCCGCTGGTGGAGAAGCTGGGCCGCCTCTACACCGCCTTCACCGGCGGGGGCCCCGGGGGCCGGGCCCTGGTCGTCGGCGGCGGCCGGGTCACCGTCGAGTACGTCGGCAAGCTCGCCGACCACGACACCCGGGTGCTCAACCTGGCCGCGCTCAAGGGCATGTTCACCCCGGTCGTGCACGAACCGGTGACCTACGTGAACGCTCCGCTGCTGGCGGCCGAGCGCGGCATCGAGGTGGCCGAGATGCGCACCGGCCAGAGCCGCGACTGGGTCAACCTGGTCACGCTCTCCGGCGACGGCCCCAGGGGCCCGGTGAGCGTGGCCGGGACCACGGTCGGCCCGCGGGACGCCGAGCGCTTGGTCTCGGTCAACGGCATCGAGCTCGACATGGCCCCCAGCGAGCACATGGCGTTCCTGTTCTACGAGGACCGCCCGGGTGTCATCGGCCGGGTCGGCACGATCCTCGGCGCGGCCGGCGTGAACATCGCAAGCATGCAAGTTGGACGACGCAAGCAGGGCGGCGAAGCCCTGATGGCGCTCACCGTGGACGCTGGCATACCCACCGGCGTCCTGGAACGGGTGGTGGACGAGATCGGCGCCCACGACGGCACCTTCATCCACCTCCCAGCCGAACCAGGAGCAGGGGCGTGATCCGGACGACCTCCGTGCACAGCCGCAGCCTCCTCATCCTTCGCTGCCGTGGGGCGGCCTTGTGCCGGCTGCCTCACGGAGACCCCCACGGCGCGACAGGAGACGGAAGCGGAGCACGCACTGGAGGGATTCGGCAGTGGCCGAGCGGATCACGATCTTCGACACGACCCTGAGGGACGGCGAGCAGTCCCCGGGCATCAACCTCAACGCCAAGGCGAAGCTGGAGATCGCCGAGCAGCTGGCACGGCTCGGCGTGGACGTCATCGAGGCCGGGTTCCCGGTCGCGAGCCAGGGCGACTTCGAGGCCGTACGGGGCATCGCCCGCACGGTCAAGGGGTCGACTGTGGCCGCGCTCTCGCGCACCCAGCTGGCCGATGTGGACCGCTGCTGGGAGGCGCTGCGCGACGCCCAGCAGGCGCGCATCCACGTGTTCATCTCGACCAGCCCGAGCCACATGGAGCACATGCTGCGCATGACCCCGGCCCAGGTGGTGGCCGAGACCCGGGGCGGCGTGGGCCGGGCCCGGGAGCACACCGACGACGTCGAGTTCAGCCCCCAGGACGCCACCCGGACCCCGGTCGACTTCATGCTCGAGGTGCTGCAGGCGGCGGTGGACGCCGGCGCCACCACCCTGAACATCCCCGACACGGTCGGCTACGGCATCCCCTGGGACTTCGGCACCCTCATCCGGCACGTACGCGAGCAGGTGGCCGGCGACTACGTGGTCTCCTGCCACTGCCACAACGACCTGGGCCTGGCCACCGCCAACTCGCTCGCGGCCGTGCAGGCCGGCGCCCGCCAGGTCGAGGTGTGCGTCAACGGCATCGGGGAGCGCGCCGGCAACGCCGCGCTCGAGGAGGTCGTGATGGCGCTGCGCATCCGCCCCGACCAGTTCCCCGGGGTGGAGACCGGCGTGCGCACCGAGGAGCTGGCCCGGGCCTCCCGGCTCGTGTCCCGCCTGACCGGCTACCCGGTCCAGTACAACAAGGCGGTCGTGGGCAAGAACGCGTTCGCCCACGAGTCCGGCATCCACCAGCACGGCGTGCTGGCCGACAAAGGCACCTACGAGATCATCGACGCGGCCGCCGTCGGCCAGGAGGGCAGCCAGATCGTGCTCGGCAAGCACTCCGGTCGCCACGCGGTCGACGACGCGCTGCGCCGGCTCGGGTTCGAGCTGGACCGCGAGGCGCTCGCCCGCGCCTTTGCCCGCTTCAAGGAGACGGCCGACCGCAAGACCCGCATCACCGACGTGGACCTCGAAGCCATCGTGGCCGACGAGGTGCTCGCCGACGAGGAGGCGTGGGGCTTCGTCGGCCTCCAGGTGGCGGGCGGCACGGTCATGTCGCCGACCGCGACGGTCCGGCTCAGCCACGACGGCCGGGTGGCCGAGGAGTCGGCCGTGGGCGACGGCATGGTCGACGCCGCCTGCGCCGCGATCGCCAAGGCGGTCGGGATCGACGCGGTGCTGGTCGAGTTCCACGTCTCGGCCGTGACCGGGGGGACCGACGCCCTCGGTGACGTCACCGTGCAGGTCGAGACGCCGCAGGGGAACCGAGTAACCGGGCGCGGCGTGGCCACCGACATCGTGGAGGCCTCGGCGCGCGCCTACCTGCAGGCGGTGAACCGGCTCGCCCGCACCGCCCCGTCCCGTCCCCAACCGGTCAGCACCCAAGGAGTGCCAGCATGACCCGCCAGCCCATCGCCACGCGGCACGCGCCCGCGAGCGAGACGCATGCCGCCCTGGCCCGCGTGTTCGCCGTGCGCGTCGGCCCCACCGACGCGGCCGCGCACGACTCGACCGCTCCCGACCCGGCCGACGAGGAGCGCGAGCGCCGGGCCGCCCTCGGCCGCGTGTTCGGCACGGAGGCCTGATGGGCGCTTCGCGCGAACCCGCATGGAGCCCGCCTGCGGGGGACGCTCCAGGCATCCACGGCGACGGCCTGAGCCGGCCGTCGCGCTCCCATGTGGTGGCCGTGCTGCCCGGGGACGGCATCGGCCCCGAGGTGGTCGCCGAGGCGCGCAAGGCGGTCGACGCCGCCGGCGCGCGCCTCGGCTTCGGGGTCGACTGGGTCGAGTTCGACCTGGGCGCCGACCGGTACCTCGCCACCGGCGAGGTCCTCCCCGACACCGTGCTCAAGGAGCTCGGGCAGGTCGACGCCATCCTCCTCGGCGCGGTCGGCCGGCCCGACGTCCCGCCCGGGGTGCTGGAGCGTGGCCTGCTGCTGCGGCTCCGGTTCGAGCTCGACCTCTACGTGAACCTCAGGCCGGTAAAGCTCTACCCAGGGGTCGCCTCACCACTGGCCGGCGCCGGGCCGGACGACATCGACCTGCTGGTGGTGCGCGAGAATACCGAGGGCGCCTACGTCGGGGCTGGCGGCACCGTCCATCAGGGCACCCCGGCCGAGGTCGCCACCGAGGAGTCCCTGAACACCCGCTACGGGGTCGAGCGCTGCCTGCGCTACGCGGCCGGCCGGGCCCTGGAGCGCGACGGCGTGCTCACCCTGGTGCACAAGACCAACGTGCTCACCCACGCGGGCGGGCTGTGGGCGCGCACGGCCCGCGAGGTGGCCGGGGAGACCGGGGTGCGGCTCGAGTATGCCCACGTCGACGCGGCCTGCCTGTACCTGGTTACCGACCCGGGCCGCTTCGACGTGGTGGTGACCGACAACCTGTTCGGCGACATCCTCACCGACCTGGGCGCGGCCGTCGCCGGGGGCCTCGGCACCGCCGCCAGCGCCAACCTCAATCCGGGCGATCGGGAGGCCGGGCGGAGGGCCGCCACGGGGTCCGAGGAACTCAAGCACAGCCCCCCGGTGGGATCAGGGGGGTCCGGGGGGCTCAAGCCTGGCTCCCCGGTGGGATCAGGGGGGTCCGGGGGGCTCGGGCCTGGCTCCCCGCAGGGTCGGGGCCCGTCGCTGTTCGAGCCGGTGCATGGCTCGGCCCCGGACATCGCCGGGACGGGCCGGGCCAACCCGGTCGCCGCCGTGCTGTCGGCCGCCCTGCTGCTCGACCACCTCGGCGAGGCGCAGGCAGCCGCCGCGGTCGAGGCGGCGGCCGTGGCGGTCCTTCCAGGTGCTGGGCGATACTTGACCCGAGAGCTTGGGGACCAGATCGCCGTGGCGGTGGAGCGCGAGGTACCCGCCCCGCCCAGCAACGGTGACCGGGAGGCTCCCCGAGAGCCGACCATCCGGACCACGACACAGTGACCTGCAACGATGCAGGGTCGCGTCGCCTGAAGCGCGCGAGGCCCTTTGGCTCTTAGGGAGGAACCCATGCCGATCGAGGCGACCAGCAAGATCTGGATGGACGGCGAGTACGTCGACTGGGACGCCGCCCGCGTCCACGTCCTGACCCCGTCCCTGCACTACGGGTGGGGGGCGTTCGAGGGGATCCGCGCCTACGAGACGGTGTCGGGGAACTCGGCCGTGTTCCGGCTCACCGACCACATGAAGCGGCTGTTCCGCAGCGCCAAGATCTACCACATGGAGCCGCCCATCTCGCTCGAGGGGTCGGTCAAGGTGGTCAAGGACCTGGTGGCGATGAACGGGGTCCGGACCTGCTACATCCGCCCGATCGTCTACCTCGGCTACGGCGAGATCGGCCTCAACCCGCTCGTGTCCACGGTCCGCATGGCCATCGCCTGCTGGCCGTGGGGCGCCTACCTGGGCGAGGACGCGTTCGAGACCGGCGTGCGGGTCAAGATGAGCTCGTGGCGGCGGCTCGACCCGAACATCATCCCGCCCGCGGCCAAGGCCACCGGCCAGTACCTGAACTCCTCGCTGGCCAAGGCCGAGGCGATCAAGGCCGGGTACGACGAGGGCGTCCTGCTCAACCCCAACGGCTACGTGACCGACGGCTCGGGCGAGAACCTGTTCATCGTGCGTGACGGCGCGCTCTGCACCCCGCCGCTGGCGGCCGGGTGCCTGGCCGGCATCACCAGGGACAGCATCATGCGCATCGCGGCCGACGAGGGGCTCGACGTGCACGAGACCGACCTCGTGCGCACCGACCTCTACCTGGCCGACGAGGCCTTCTTCACCGGGACGGCCGCCGAGGTCGTGCCCATCCGGGAGGTGGACGACCGGGTCCTCGGCGACCCGGGCCCGATTACCCGCCGGGTGCAGGAGGTCTTCGTCGCCGCCACCCGCGGCCGGGACGAGCGCTACACCGACTGGCTCGAGTTGGTCGAGTAGCCCGCAGCCCCGACCTTCCGCACCCCCTCCCGCCAGTACCGGCGCCGACGCCGGTCCCTGCCCTGTCGCCCGTGGTACGACAGGCCCGCCTGCCGCCTGAGACGCGACAGGCCATGCGCTGCCTCCTGGAGGGCTACCCGTGACCTTCGACATCCCAGAGACCGACTCCGGCCCGCGTGTCCCCGAGACCGACTCCGGCCCGGGTTCCGTACCGGCGCCCGCCCGGGACCCCGAGCGGGTGGAGACCTACGACACGACCCTGCGCGACGGCTCCCAGCAGGTCGGGCTCAGCTTCACCGTGGCCGACAAGCTGCGCGTCACCCAGCTCCTCGACGACCTCGGCGTCGACGTCGTCGAAGGGGGCTGGCCGGGCTCCAACCCCAAGGACGCCGAGTACTTCACGCGCGTGCGCGACCTGCGCCTGCGCCACGCGGTGCTGTCGGCCTTCGGCGCGACCCGGCGGCCCGGGCGGGGCGTGGATGACGACCCCAACCTGCTGGCCCTGCTCGACTCGGGCGCGCCCGTGGTCGCGCTGGTCGGCAAGTCGTGGACCCTGCACGTCACCGAGGCGCTGCGCACCACCCTGGACGAGAACCTGGCCATGGTCGCCGACTCGGTCGCGCTCATGGCCGCCGAGGGGCGGCGGGTCGTGTTCGACGCCGAGCACTTCTTCGACGGGTGGGCCGCCGACCCCGCCTACGCGCTGGCGGTGGTGCAGGCCGCCGCCGAGGCCGGCGCGGACACCGTCGCCCTGTGCGACACCAACGGCGGTACCCTGCCGACCACCGTCGCCCAGGTGGTCGCGGAGGTCGCCCGCGCCCTCCCCTGGGTCCGGCTGGGCGGGCACTTCCACGACGACGCGGCCTGCGCCGTTGCGAACTCTCTGGTCGCGGTCGCCGGCGGGGCCCGCCAGGTCCAGGGCGCGGCCAACGGCTACGGGGAGCGGTGCGGCAACGCCGACCTGTTCGCGGTGGTGGCCGGGCTGGAGCTCAAGGAGGGACGGAAGGTGCTGCCACCGGGTCGGCTGGCCGCGCTCACCACCACCGCCCACGCCATCGCCGAGCTGGCCAACTTCGTGCCCGACGCGCGCCAGGCCTACGCCGGCTCGTCAGCCTTCGCGACCAAGGCCGGCCTGCACGCCTCCGCGATCGCCCGGCGGCCCGATGCCTACTCCCACGTCGACCCGGCCGCGGTCGGCAACCGCATGCGGGTGCTGGTCAGCGAGCTCGCCGGGCGGAGCAACGTGCTGGCCAAGGCGGGGGAGCTCGGGCTCGACCTCGAGGCCGACACCGCCCTGGGCGCCCGGGTGCTCGACCGGGTCAAGGAGCTGGAGCACCGGGGCTACGCGTTCGAGATCGCCGACGCCTCCTTCGAGCTGCTCGTCCGGCGAGAGGCAGGCCAGCTCCGGCCGCCGTTCGAGCTCGAGGGCTACCGGGTCCTGGTCGAGCGCCGCCCCGACGGCACCGACGTGAGCGAGGCGACCGTCCGGTTGCTCCTCCCTGACCAGGGGGCTGACCTCGAGCCCTCCGGAGCCCCTGTCGGGGACCGCCGTACCGTGGCGGTAGGGGAGGGGGTCGGGCCGGTCCACGCCCTGGACCAGGCCCTGCGCCGTGCGCTGGCCGACGACCACCCCGAGCTGGAAGGCGTCCACCTGGTCGACTACAAGGTGCGCATCCTCGACGGGCGGGCCGGCACCAAGGCGGTGACCCGGGTGCTCATCACCTCGGCCGACCCGGCCGGCGAGTGGACCACGGTCGGCGTCTCCGACGACATCGTCACCGCCTCCTGGGAAGCCCTGGCCGACGGCATCCTCTACTTCCTGAACGTCCGCCTTCCCGCCCTTCAACCGCGGCTGGAGATCGGAGCGTCTTGAGCCTCCGACCACTGTCCTTCTCGATTGTCTAGTTGATTGGACAGTCTGGCGTCTAGCTTCCTAGACCGGCAGAATGACCGGCAAAGACGTGGTCCGCAGAATCCGCGACCTCGGTGGTGAGGTGCTCAGACAGTCAGGCTCGCACGTGCGCATACGCCTTGACACATGCCAAACCACTGTTCCTGTCCATGCCGGACGGGATCTGCCACCGGGCACCCTGCGCGCGATCGAGCGGCAACTCGCGCCATGCGTCGGAAGGGCAAGGTGGTTGACATGAGCGGGGGCCTTGAGGTTGGCCAGGGTCACTACACGGCGGTCTACGAGCGCGACGAGTCGGGCGTCTGGACGGTGCACGTGCCAGAGGTGCCGGGTTGCCACACCTGGGGCGAGACACTCCGCCAGGCCCGCTCGAACCTTCGCGATGCGCTCAGCCTGTGGGTGGACGACGCCGCGACGGCTGAGATCGCCGACCGGGTCGAGCTGCCCCGTGCGGTCGCTGCCGCGGTCGAGCGGTGCAAAGCCGCTCGGGCGCGGCTCGAACGTGACCAGCAGGAGGCAAGTCGGAGCACCGAGGAGGCCGCACATGTCCTGGTCGACGAGCTGGGCATGGGACTCCGCGATGCTGGCGACCTGCTGGACTTGAGCTTCCAACGAGTCCAGCAGGTCGTGCACTCCCACAAGCGGCGCGCAGGCTCCAACCAGCGCGCGTCATCCGGTCGGGCGGCCGCTACAGCCCGCCGGGTTGCGGCCAAGCGCGGGGATGCCACCAAGGCGGCCAAGCCTGCTCCCGACGCCGAGCGCGGCTCCAGGCGGAACCCCTAGCGTCGATCCGCGCTGGCGCAGCCAGAGCCCGGCACCGGGCGTGCCGGCGGGTTGGCAAGGTTGGGTGGGGCCGCGACAATCGTCGCTCTGCCATTGTCGCTCCGGGGAGGTGCTCGCCCGTGGCCCGGGTCCGCTGGGGTCGGTCCGCCATGGTGCTCTGCGCCGTGGCGCTGGGGTTGGCCAGCACCGCCTGCCAGGCCGGTGAGCGCCCCGCCCCGGCGCCCTCGACCA
Source organism: Actinomycetes bacterium (assembly GCA_036000965.1). Classification (NCBI taxonomy): domain Bacteria; kingdom Bacillati; phylum Actinomycetota; class Actinomycetes; species Actinomycetes bacterium. Next base: position 11,806 of record DASYUT010000166.1, on the reverse strand, counting down.
CGGCGGCGCCCGCCCCGGGCGGGCCCGACACGAGCGCCCCGGCCCCGTCCACCCGGGCCACCGGGTTCACCGCGCCCCTCGACCGCTCTGTCCGGCACGCGAGCGGGCTGTCGCTGAAGCTGACCGCGATCGCGGTCGCCGAAGACTCGATCAGCCTCGAGGTGGTGGTCACCAATGGTGCCAAGCTCGACCTCAGCCTGAACAACGCCGACGACCTCGTGCTCGTCGACGACAGGGGCGCCAGGTACACCGTGTCCCCGCCCGGCGACAACCGGGCGGTGACCGTGCGCCGCGGTACCACCCTGCGTGGCCGGCTCGTGTTCGTCGGGCAGCTCGACCCCGAGACCACCTCGCTCACCCTGGTGGCCAACTCCACCTCGCAGGGGGACCCGAAGTACTCCGCCCACCCGAAGATCGAGCTGCCCGGCATCCCAGTGCGACGATGAGCATGGCGGGCGGCGATGAGCACGGCTGGCGGCGGCGATGAGCATGGCGGGCGCATCCAGCGCAGCGCGCGGCACGAGGTGCGGCGATGAGCCCGGGAAGCGTCCCCAAGGGGCGACCCCATGACTCAGGAGGCATGACGCAGGAGGGTAAAGCCATCAGCGTGCTGCGACGGCCGCTCCTGCTGGCCGCGGCCCTCGCCGTGGGCGTCCTCGCGGCCTGCACCGGGCCGTCGCGGCCGGCGCCGCCCCCGCCCTCGGCGGCGCCGGCCAGGCCGGTCTCGGAGCTGTTCACCACCGACCTGCCCGTCTCGGTGCTCGAGTCGGCCGGCGTGGCCAGCTCCAAGCTCCGCGAGGTGCGCGCGGTCCTCACCGAGCTCGGGGCCGAGCAGACCACCCGGGGCGTGGTCATCACCCTGCCAGAGCGGGTGCTGTTCGACTTCGACCAGGCCGAGCTCCGGCCCGACGCCGGGCCCGTCCTCGACAAGATCGCCAGGGTCCTCCGCTACTACGCCAAGGCCCCGGTGAAGATCGGCGGGCATACCGACAGCCGGGGCGCGCCCGAGTACAACCAGCGGCTGTCCGAGCGCCGGGCCGAGGCGGTCGCCGCCGCCCTCGCCGCTCGCGGGATCGACCCGCGCCGCCTGGACGCGTCGGGCTTCGGCGAGACCCGCCCGGTCGCGCCCAACCAGCGCGTCGACGGCACCGACGACCCGGCCGGCCGGCAGCGCAACCGCCGCGTCGAGGTGGTGGTGGCCACCGGCTGACCCGCCCCCGGGCCCTGCCCGGGGAGCTGGCCGCGGCCGCCGCCGAACGCGATGGTCGGGCACTGCCAGTGCGGTCGCCGGCCCGTCCGAGCTCGGCCGGTGCGCCGGCCCGTCCGAGCGGCTATCGTCAGGGCATGCGATCGCGTGCACCGGAGCACAGCCCGGCGGGAAGCGACCCCGTCCTGGTCACCCTGGAGGAGGTCCAGGAGGCAGGCCGGCGGGTGGCCGGCGTCCTGCGCCCCACGCCGGTCGACCGCTCAGAGACGCTGAGCCGGCTCGCTGGCCGGCTGATCCTGCTCAAGCCTGAGCACCTGCAACGCACCGGCTCGTTCAAGATCCGCGGCGCCTACAACCGCATCTCCCGCCTCGACCCGGGCTGCGCGGTGGTGGCCGGCTCGGCCGGCAACCACGCCCAGGGGGTGGCCCTGGCCGCCTCGCTCACCGGCCACCATGCCACCATCTTCATGCCCGCCTCCGCGCCCCTGCCCAAGGTCGAGGCGACCAAGTCGTACGGCGCCGAGGTGGTGATCGGGGGCGACGCGGTCGACGACTGCATCGAGCGGGCGAAGCGGTTCGCGGCGGAGCGGGGCGCCGTGTTCGTGCCCCCGTTCGACGACCCGCTGATCATCGCCGGCCAGGGCACGGTCGGGCTGGAGCTCGCCGAGGAGGCGCCCGAGGCCGAGACGGTGGTCGTGTCGGTCGGCGGCGGCGGCCTGATCTCGGGCATCGCCACCGCCCTGGCCGGCCTCCGGCCCGAGGTGCGGGTGGTCGGCGTGGAAGCGGCCGGCGCCGCCTCCATGCGCGCCTCGCTCGAGGCCGACCGCTGCGTCCGCCTCGACCGCCTGGCCACCATGGCCGACGGGATCGCCCTCAAGTCGCCCTGCCCCCTCACCCTGGCCCACGTCAAGGCGCACGTGGACGACATGGTCACGGTGACCGAGGAGGAGATCAGCCAGGCCGTCGTGCTGCTCCTCGAGCGGGCCAAGGCGGTCGTCGAGCCCAGCGGGTCGGCCACGCTCGCCGCGGTCCTCAGCGGCAAGGTGCCCGGCTCCGGGCCGGTCGTCACCGTGCTCTCCGGCGGCAACGTCGACCCGCTCCTGCTCATCAAGCTCATCGACCACGGCCTGTCGGCCGCCGGCCGCTACGTGGTCCTGCGCGTCATCGTCGACGACCGGCCGGGCAGCCTGGCCACCCTCACCGCTGAGATCGCCCGCCTCGGCCTCAACGTCCTGCAGGTGGAGCACCACCGCTCTGGTCTGGACCTCGACGTCGCCAAGGTCGAGATTCGCCTCACCCTCGAGACGCGCAACTCCATCCACCGCGATGAGATCGTCGCCGACCTCGAGAAGCTCGGCTACCGGGTCGAGCCGTTGCACTGACCTTGGCCGCGCTCGCCGGGTCTGCCCGAGGCCGGCCGGTGCAACCGATCGGGCGCGGGTCCTCGCCCGGCGCCACAGTCGCGCCCTGATGAGCCAGCGCGAACCTGCCTGCGTCATGGTTGCGTCACCGTCCGCCAAGAGGAACTGACGCCAGCGTCTCCCACTGGTACACGCGCGCATCGCGGTGGATCACGATCAGCGAGGCAGCCTCAACCGTGATGGCGATCGAGGCCCGCGGGATGGGGGAAGACCAGTTCCCCGGCCCGGACCGGCGCGTCCAGGCGGTTCTCGGGCGGAGGCAGCGGGCAGGCCCAGCGCGGGTTGTAGGCGCACGAAGGGTTGTAGGCGTAGTTGAAGTCGAGCACCACGCGATCGCCGTCGACCGCGAGACCGCGGCCGAAGGTGCCCTTGATCGTGTCGGTCAGGTAGCGTCCGGCCCCGTAGGTCTCCTGGCCGGCGGTCGCGTCCCGGAACGGCAGGAACAGGCCGCCCCCATAGCCGAGCGTCCAGAACAAGGTGAGGCCGCCGTAGGGCGTGGCCAAGCGCCCGACCCGGCGGTACCGCACCACCCCGTCCTCGCTCCCGGTGTCGATCACCAGCTCGTCGCCCTCGTCGACCGGGCCGAGCCGGGAGACCAGCCAGGCGTCTGGCTCGTACGGGAAGTACGGCAGGCCGGGCACGGCCTCGCGCTGCTCGACGGTGAGCGGCGACTGGGGGTGCTCGAGGAACAGGCGGTCGCGGCCGCGCCGGAACGCCGCCAACCCGGCCTCCCCCTCCGACGGCTCGGCCAGGTAGAGCCGGGCGACCCGCTCCCGGTAGTCGGCCAGCTCCAGGGTCCCGCCCACGACCGCCTCCTCTGCTCGGGGCCTCGCGCCAAGCTACCGTGGCCTGCGCTCATCTGAGTTCCTTCTCCCTACGGGCCCGTAGTTCCCAGGCGTGGACAACCCGGGACTGGACGAGGTCCAGGTGGACCCCATGGGGCGAGCTGGAGGCGGTGTTGCGTTGGCCAAGCCCCCGGACCAAGGGCATGATGTCGCCGGCGGTCAGGGCGACCGTTCGTAGACGCTCACGTGCTTCTCGGCGGACGCCGTGAACGGCTCCCGCCGCCAGCCCGCCCAGCGGTCGCGGAGGCGGAGGCCGGCCAGGCGGGCCATCAGGTCCAGCTCGGCCGGCCAGGCATAGCGAAGGAACGTGGGCTGCAGCCGCATCCCCTCCGGCCACACCAGCACGATCTGGGAGTCGATCCGCTGCGCGACCGGATCGTGGACGGCAAGGTCGAGCCGGACCTTCTCGGTGCCGAGCTGCCCCACCGACACCGCCTGTCCCCGCCTGAAGCGCCCGAGGTCGGGCACGAACGCCTCGACCACGAACACCCCGCCCGGGGCGAGCCGGGCAGCAACGTTGGCGAAGCAGGCGACCTGGGCGTCCTGCGACAGCAGCATGAACAGGGTGTTGTAGACCAGGAACACGAGCCGGTACGAGCCCTCGACGGCGACCTCGGCGAAGTCGCCCATCGTGACCGGGATGTCCCGGCCCCCGGGCTTGGCTCGCAGTCGCTCCACCATGCGCTCGCTGGCGTCGATGCCGTGGACCTCGACGCCTGCGGCGGCCAGCGGCAGCGCGACCCGGCCGGTGCCGATGGCCAGCTCGAGGGCGGGCCCGGGGCCGGCCAGCTTGGCCAGCCGCTCGACGCAGGCCTGCGTGTCGGGCAGGTCTCCGTGCCACTCGTCGTAGACGTCGGCCACCTGGTCGCCGTAGGTCCCCGGTCCATACGCGTCCATCTTCGTATTTGAGCAGGTTCGCCCAAGTAGGTCACGGGAGATTCGGTGACCCGGTCGGTGGGCGCGTGTTTCCGGCGGGCCGGTCCGTCGCCCCGGAGGTTCCTGGGCGGGTGTCCCGGCGGGATGTCCCCGGCCGGGGCGGTCCCGGCGGCGCGCCGCAGCAGCCCGAGGACCCGGCCGTCCCCGGGCGCTGCCGTCGACGCCGGCCCGCCACCGGGTCACGACCGGAGCGGGACGCCGAGCAGGATCTCCAGGGCTGCCGCGGTCCGCGCCGGGTCGGTGTGATGGACGGTGGCCATGCCGAGCGTCCGCGCCGGCTCGAGGTTGTGGGGGAAGTCGTCCACGAAGACGCAGGCATCCGGCTCCACGCCGATCGACCGGGCGCCCAGGGCGTAGATGGCCGGGTCGGGCTTGCGCAGCCCGACCTCTCCGGAGATGACCACGCCGTCGAACAGCTCGCCGAACCGGTCGCGGTCGTAGCGGCCGGCCCCCCACGAGTTGGAGAGCAGGCCGGTGCGGATCCCCGCGCGCCTGGCCGCGAGCACCACACCCGGCATCTCCGGTTCCGGGAGCATACCGGCGAACAGCCGGTCGATCAGGCCGTTCGCCTGCACGCCGAGGGCGGTGGCCAGGCCCGGCTCGAACGCCGCCTCGTCGATCCGCCCGCACTCGAGGTCGACGACCAGCTTCCGTGCGACGGGATCGGCGACCAGGCGTTCGAAGATGGCGTCCGCGGCCAGCCCCTCGCTCTCGCAGAACGCTTGGAACGACCCGATCACGCTGCTCGTCAGCACCCCGCCGAAGTCCACGAGGAGCCCCCGGTACCGGCCGGGGTGGGTCCTCTGGTCGTCACGGGTTCCGTCCGCTGAGCGCGCGCCATCTCCGTCCATCGTCCCCTACCGTAGCCGAGTCGCGCGCGCCAGGCACGGGACGTTCTTGCGAACCCGCGGTGACGGCTCGACACCCGTCCGGCCAGTATGCTTGGCGGTGATGACAGGGGCGGACCGGCCGGGTGCGCGATGAGCGTCCTGCAGTACCTGCGGGGCTCGGTCCCGCGTGGGCGCTGGACGTGGCTGTGGGTGCAGACCGCCGCCGGCCTGGTGCTCACCCCGCTCGAGGTGTTCGGCCTGGCCGCCGGCAACGTCGCCTTGGCCGAGGCGTCGCTGCTGCTGTGGGGACCGTTCTTCATCCTGGCCCCGTGGACCTCGGTGCTGGTCACCCACGTCCAGGCCGGCGTGCTCCCGGACGACCTCGCCGGTCCGGTGGCCAAGGTGCTCCGCAGGCTGTCGGCCTGCTGGCTGGGCGAGTCGGTCGCGGCCGCCGCGCTCAGCGGCCTCTCGGCCGGGCGAGGCCATTCCGGCCGCGCCTTGCTCCACGCGTTCATGGTGCTGCTCGCGTTCTGGTGCACCTGGCTGACCTGGGGCGCCATGGCCCGCCTCCGCCAGCGGCACTCGGCCCGGTAGACGACGGACCGCCAGCCCGCGCGTGACCGTCGCCTCGGTCCGTGCATCCAGAAGCGCAGCCGGCTCGAGGGTGTCGCCAAGTCGTGCTCGCCGGTCACGGCGGCGAGCTGGATGCCACACCGCTTGCGGTCTGCCCCCGGGCGGGCCGGGGTGCACCCCGTCCAGGCGGCTGCCCGGGGACGTCGCGGCCTGCCTCGCCTGTGCGCGGTACGGCCACGGCGGCGAGCAGCGCGAGCACGGCGACGGCCGCGTGGAGCACGCCGTCCGGCACGTTGGCGGCGAGCGGGACGAGCGGCGCGCCCTCCGGGCCGAGCAGGCCCCGCAAGGCGATCGTCGCGCAGACCGACCCGGCCAGCAGCCATGGTGCGGGCCTGACCGCGGCACCGGTCCTGGCCGCCTGCAACAGCAGCGCGCCAAGCACCAGGTGGATGATGCTCTGCGCGGCGTCGACCCGGAAGGCGAGGAGCATGCCGCCGCGGGCCCCCAGCAGCGGATGGACGCCGCCCACCACGAACCCCAGGATCCCGAACGTCACCAGGAACATGCCCAGGCCGGCCGCGAGCCGGCCGCGCCGGCTGCGCGCCGCGGCTGCGAGCGCCCTGGCTGGCCCGAGCAGCGAACGGCGGCGTGGCGCGGCGCTCGTTCACGCTCCGCCTACGTCGAGCGGCTCGAACCAGGCACGCCGCTGACCTGGCCGGTCGCCGCCGTGACCTGTGCGGAGCTCCTGGATGCGCCATGACGTGCACTGGTGCCGGAGACCGGTAAGATCGGACCTCGTGTCTCTCGGCCTCTGACCGCCGCTGCCTCGCGGTTGGACGGCCAGCCGGCACGCCGGTCCAGGTTCGCGGGCCGGGCAGGGCCCGACGAGGAGGCGAGGCGTTCGCGGCTGATTCGTGGAGGGCTGGCCGGATCCGCCTGACCGGCCGTCGGGAGCGCAGAGGAGCCAACGCCAATGGACCAGTCCGACCGTCCAGCAGCCCCCCGGCATGAGGTCGTCGACCTCGCGGCGCGGCTGGTGCCGGCCCTGGCCGAACGGGCCGCCCGCTACGACGAGGCCGATGCGTTCGCCCACGAGGACGTCGACGAGCTCGTGGCCAGCGGCTACACCGCCATCACGGTCCCGCGCGAGCTGGGCGGCCTCGGTGCGAGCGCCCTCGACCTGGTCGCCGCACAGAGCCGGCTTGCCGAGGGCTCACCGGCCACCGCGCTGGCGGTGAACATGCACCTGCACGGGGTCGGGATCCTCGCCGAGGGGCTGCGGGACAGGGTCGAGCCGTTCCTCAAGCTGGTCGCCAGCGACGGTGCGATGCTGGCGGGCGGGTTCTCCGAGCCAGAGTCCGGGGGGAACTGGTGGTACCAGGCGTCGACCGCGGTGCGGGTGGACGGCGGCTACCGGCTGTCGGGGATGAAGACGTTCTTCACCGGGTACCCGCGGGCCACCCACCTGTTCCTGTCCGCCGCGGTCGAGACCGAGACCGGCCGGGAGCCGATCGGCTTCCTGGTCCCCAAGCCCGACAAGGGCGTACGGGTGGTGGGGGACTGGAAGGCGATGGGCATGCGGGCCACCGGCAGCCACGTGCTCGCCATCGACGACCTGTTCATCCCCGACGAGCACGTGGTGGATCAGGGCTTCGCGGTGGCGGCCAGCTTCCTGACCGGCTCGCACTGGTCCTGGCCGTCGTTCGCGAGCGTGTTCCTGGGCGCGGCCGAGGCGTCCTACCGGCATGTCGTGCACGGCCTGCCCAGGCGGCGCAACGAGGGGCTGGCCCAGACCCTGTCGGAGCTGCCCGGGGTCCAGCAGGCGGTCGGGGAGATGCGCATGCACCTCGACGCGGCCCGGGCGACCCTCTACGCGGCGGTGGGCCGGGCGCCCAACCCCGACCCGGTCGCCCACTACGGCGAGATGGCAGCCGCCAAGCTGTTCGTCTGCCAGGCGGCGGTGCACGTCTGCTCGCTCGCCCTGCGGACCGCCGGAGGCACCGCGTACCTGCGGTCCGGGCCCGTCGAGCGGCTGCTGCGCGACGCGCACGCCGGACTGCTGCTGCCGCCCTCCCACGACGCCACCCTGCAATGGGTGGGCCGGGTCGAGCTCGGCGGTGGCTCACCCGCTTCAGGCGAGCGAGGAGCCCTTCCGTGAGGACGATCGACCGGACCCGCCCGGTGCCGCCGGCCCGGTACGAGATCGACCTCGAGCACTACGCCGAGTTCCACGAGCTGTGGTGGAACCCCAACGGCCCGGCCGGGCTGCTGCACGCCATGAACGGGCCGCGCCTCGAGTTCTACCTGCGCGAGCTGGGCGACCCGGACGGGCGCCAGGTGCTCGACGCCGGCTGCGGCGGCGGCCTGGTCGCCAAGGGCCTGGCCGAGGCGGGGGCGGTCGTGACCGGCCTGGACCTGTCACCCGCCTGCCTGCTGGTGGCGCGCCGGGCGGTGCCGGACGGCTTCCGGCCGGCCGCTGGGCGGATGGAGCGGCTGCCGTTCGCCTCCGGCAGCTTCGACGCGGTGGTGGCCGCCGACGTCCTCGAGCACATCCCGGACCTGCCCGCCGTGGTGGAGGAGGTTGCCAGGGTGCTCCGCCCGGGCGGGAGCTTCCTGTTCGACACCATCAACCGCACCGCCTGGGCCTGGTTCACCGCCCTGTTCGGGGCCGAGCGGCTGCTCGGCTTCGTGCCCAGAGGCACGCACGACTGGCGACTGTTCATCCGCCCCCGGGAGCTCGACCGCCTGCTCACCCGGGCCGGCTTCGAGGCGGTGGCCACCGCCGGGCTGGCTCCCCGGATCGGGCCGGCCGACATCGTCCGCGGCCTGACCCGGCGCAGCCTCCCGCTGCCCGAGTTCGCCACCGGCCGCGACCGGCGCGCCTCCTACCTCGGCCACTACCGCAAGGCGCCCGCGGGTGGGCACCGAGGCCACGACCGCAAGGCGCACGCGGGCGGGCACCCACCCGGAGTGAGCGCTCCGTGACCGCGCGGCTGCAGGCTGTCGGCACCGTGGTGCCCGAGCACGTCTACAAGCAGGCCGACATCGTCGACGCGTTCTTCGCCCGGCTGCCCGGCTGGGACCCGGCGTGGGCGGAGGTGTTCGAGGCCAGCGGGGTGGAACGGCGGGCCGCCGTCATCGACGTCGACGCGTTCTACGCGAACATGCCGACGACCGCGGACCGGATGCGGGCGTTCCCGCCAGCCGCCCGCCGGCTCGGCGCCGAAGCCGCCCGGCGCGCCCTGGGCCGGCTCGGGCCGGAGGCCCTGGCCGGCGTCGGCGACCTGCTCGCGGTCTCCTGCACCGGCTACGCAGGTCCCGGCCTGGACGTGCACCTGGCCGCCGACCTCGGGCTCGGCCCGAACGTGCGCCGGCTCGCGATCGGGCACATGGGCTGCTACGCGGCGCTGCCCGCGCTGCGGACGGCGGCCGCCCTGGCCGGGGCGTCCGGCGACCAGGCCCTGGTCGCCTGCGTCGAGCTGTGCAGCCTGCACCTTCAGCCGGCTCGGAGCCGGGAGGACGCGGTCTCGCAGGCACTGTTCGGCGACGGGGCAGGCGCCGCGGTGGTCGGCGTGGACGGGCCCGGCCCGGCGATCCTTGGCGCCCGCACGGTGACCGTGCCCGGGACCGAGAACCGCATGGGCTGGACGGTCGACGACGACGGCTTCCACATGTCGCTCTCCCCGCGGGTGCCTGCGCTGGTCGAGCGCGGGCTGGCCGGACTCGTGGACCAGCTGCTGGCCAACCGGGGCCTGAAGCCTGGCGACGTGCCCCACTGGGTGGTCCACCCGGGCGGCCCGGAGATCCTCGAGCGGGTGCAGCGCCGCCTCGGGCTGGCCGAGGAGCAGCTCGCGCGGTCCTGGGAGGTGCTGGCCGACGGCGGCAACCGCTCCTCGGCGACCGTGCTGTTCATCCTGGAGTCGCTGCTCGACTCGGGCGTGCCGCGGGTGGGGGAGTGGGTGGTGGTGCTCGGCTTCGGCACCGGCCTCACCATGGAGGCCCTGCTGCTGCGGGCGTAGCCCGCGGGGTGGTCCGGCATACTGGGCGGCATGCAACCGCTCCGGGCCGTGCTGTTCGACGTGGGTGACACCCTGTTCGAGCGGCGCGGTGGCAGCGGGGCGATCGTCGACGCGGCCCGGGAGCTTGGTGTCCGGGTGGACGGGGCGGTCGCGGCGACCCTGTGGAGCGACATCCAGGCCCGGGCCCGGACCCCTGAGGAGCTGGCCAGGGGCCGCGACCTGTCGCCGGAGGCGCACCGCTCGGCCTGGACCGACCTGTACCGGCCGGCCGAGGCGCTTGCCGAGGGCCTGGCCGGGGCGTTGTACGAGCGGGAGATCGGACCTGACCACTGGTCGCCGTTCCCCGACGCCGCCCCCACCCTCGAAGCTCTGGCCGAACGGGAGGTGCCGGTCGGGGTGGTGAGCGACGTCGGCTTCGACCTGCGGCCGTTCTTCGAGCGCTGCGGGCTGCTCGACCTGGTCGGGTCGTTCGTGCTGTCGTACGAGCACGGGGCGGCCAAGCCGGCCCGGGTGCTGTTCGAGACGGCCTGTGCGGAGCTTGGCGTGGCGCCGGAGGCGACCGTGATGGTGGGCGACAACCCGCTCACCGACGGCGGTGCGGTCGGCGCCGGGCTCGCCTGCCTGCTGCTCCCCCCGGTCCACCCCGGCCGGCCGCGCGGGCTGGAGCGGGTCCTGGGCCTGCTCGATTGACGGCCGGCGAGCCAGGGGAGGCAGGATGCAACGGGCCGCCCGGAGCAGCGGCCCGGCCGGTGGCCGACTACGAGCGCGCAGGAGAGGTCGATGCGAATCGTCCGCTACAGCCATGACGACCAGGTCGAGTTCGGGATCCTGGAAGGGGAGGAGATCGAGCCGATCAGCCCGCACCCGTTCGGGCCGTTCCACTACACCGGCAAGCGGGTCCCGGCCGGCGCCGCCAAGCTGCTCGCGCCGGTGCTGCCGACCAAGGTGGTCGGCGTGGGCCGCAACTACGCGGCCCACGCCCGGGAGCTGGGCAACGAGGTCCCGTCCGCCCCGATCATCTTCCTCAAGCCGTCGACCGCGGTGATCGGGCCGGACGACCCGATCGTGTACCCGGGCGGCGTGGACCGAGTCGACTTCGAGGGCGAGCTGGCGGTGATCGTCGGCAAGGTCGGCCGCCGCCTGCGGGAGGCGGACGCGCTCCAGGGAGTGCTCGGCTTCACCTGCGCCAACGACGTGACCGCGCGCAACCTGCAGACCGCCGACGGGCAGTGGACGCGGGCCAAGGGGTTCGACACGTTCTGCCCGCTCGGCCCGTGGATCGAGACCGACCTGGACTCGAGCGACCTGGCCCTGCGCACCCTGGTCAACGACGAGCCGCGCCAGTCGAGCCGCACGTCGCTGATGGAGCGGGGCGTGGCCAGCCTGCTCGCCTTCATCTCCTCGGTGATGACGCTGCTGCCCGGCGACGTGGTCCTCACCGGTACCCCGGCCGGCGTGGGCCCGCTCGCGGTCGGCGACCGGGTCGAGGTCGAGGTGGAGGGCGTCGGCGTGCTCGCCAACCAGGTCGTGCCTGAGCCACCGGCACCCGGGCGGGCACGTCCCTGACCTTGCGTGGGCGGGGCGCCAGTCCCTGGGCGGGCGCGTCCCCGGCCTCGCGTGGGCGGGCGGGGCGCCAGTCCCTCGGTGGGCGCGTCCCGGCCTCGCGTGGGCAGGCCTCAGTCCCTTGCGGCGGCCTCAGCCTCAGCTCGCCCTGGCGCGCCTGGCGCGGAGCAGGCGCCGGTAGACGGCCTCGTACCCGGCGGCCATGCGGGGCAGGTCGAACCGGGCCGCGACGTGCTTGCGGCATGCCTTCGGGTCGAGCAGGTGCGCCCTGTCGATCGCCTCGGGCAGCTCCGCCAGGTCGTCTCGGACCCAGCCGGTCACCCCGTCGACGACCACCTCGGGCACCGAGCCGCGGCGCAGGGCCACCACCGGGGTGCCGCAGGCCATCGCCTCGACCATGACCAGGCCGAAG
>DASYUT010000165.1 GCA_036000965.1 Actinomycetes bacterium | reverse complement strand
GTCGGTCCTGCTCACCAGCGTGGTCGGGTTCACCCACCGGAGCCTTCGCGCCCAGGTCGCCGCCCTGCTCGGCACCGCCTACTCGGCCAACCAGATGAGCTACGACCTGACCCGCTTGCGCCGCAAGGGCCTCATCTGCCGTCTGCCCGGCCGCAACACCTACGTGCTCACCCCCGAGGGCAGGCGCTTCGCGGTCTTCTACACCAAGCTCCACGACCGGCTCCTGGCCCCACTCCTGGCCGCGGATCGCCCACCTGCGCCACCAGCCCTGCGTGATGCCCTGGGGGTCATCGACCAGGCCGTCCGCGACTACATCCGCCAGGCCCACCTCAAGGCCGCCTGACAAGCTTGGACAAACCCCAAAGTCGCAACCCCCAAGGAGCGCTAGACGCCGACCGGGTGGCAGACCGGTTCTTCAAGCAGTGGACCGACACTCAGACCTACCACGGCGGCCAACTCCCCGACGAACTGGCTGCGCTGATCTGCCTCGCGCTTGGCATCCGGCTTCGCAATGGCGGGGTGGTGCGCGAGTTCCGCCCCGAGAATCCCGACCCGCGCGGTCGCCCGGTCGAGTACGACCACCAGCCTCCCTACCTACCACCCCCCTGGCAACCCGGATCGCCCGGTCCTGCCCGCCACCGTCGACGGCGCCAGGCTCGACGACGCCGCGCCCTACCTTGCCCGCTATCCCGACCTGTCGGCCGAGCGGGCGGTCGCGCTGGTCCGGGCCGCCCGGATCTACCAGGAGGGTCTGTGGATTGCTGAGAGCGACCCGCGGCAGGCATGGCTGCGGTTTGTCTCCGCGGTGGAGCCCGCCGCCAGCTACTGGGCCGCCCGCGACGCCCCAGGGACGGATGTGCCGGAGGAGCGGCTCAGGACCACGCAGCCTGAGCTGGCCGACCTGCTGGCATCCAAGGGGGAGGAGCATCTGCGCCAGGTGGCCGCGATGCTGGCCCGCATCTACGGGTCGACCGGCAAGTTCACGCGGTTCCTGCTTACCTTACGCTCCCGACCCACCCCCATCCCGTCCACCGCACCCCTACCAGCAGGTCGACTGGGCCAAGCTACGCAAGCACCTGGACCTGGTGTACAGCTACCGATCGAAGGATCTCCACGCGGGCATCCCGATCCCCGAGCCGATGTGCGAGCCGCCCCACCATGCCCAGGGCATGCCGCCGATGGAGGTGCCGCTCGGGCTGTGGACCAGCGTCGGCCCCGAGCGCGCCGCCTGGGCGCGAGCGGACCTGCCCATGCTGCTGCACGTGTTCGAGGGGATCGTGCGCCGGGCGCTGCTCGCCTGGTGGATGCACCAACCCGCGGTGACCAAACCAGGGACCTGAACTGCCGAACGCAGCTTGTGAGGTGCTGGCGAGGATCGGTCCCAGCGCCACTGGCTGGCTCGGATGAAATGAGCTGATGGATGTCGGCGGCGGATGGTAGCGTCCGCGACCACCGCAGAAAGGAAGCCAAGCATGGCGACGGAGCGCGACGAGGAGCCGGACGACACTGGGTCTGCCGGGGACGCCGAGGACGCCCGGCACGGCGAGGAGCCGTGGACGAGCGAGGACAACCGGGCATCGACGACCCGCGCGGGCCTGCCTCCTGGCTGGCTGGCTGCCACCTCGACGTTGGACGCGATCACCCGGGACGCGCGCCGCTTCGAGCAGATCCGGTTCGATCACATCGCGCGGCAGATCGCCCCGCTGCGTGGCCTGGCAGTGACCAATCTCGTCTCGCCTCGATTATCGCAGGTCTTCGACCTCACTGAGCGGCAGCGCAGCCTGGTCGCCGACCTCGGCAAGGCGTGGCCGACCATGCGGTGGCAGGGCGTCTTCAAGACACCGGCGCATCTGGAGTCCCTATCGAAGTTCGCCGCGCGGGCAGGGGCCACCCTCCTGAAGATGGTCCCGGCCAACCTACGCTCCCTCTCGGTTGAGGACTGGGACCTGCTCCAGGAACTCAGCCGTGAGGAGGGCCTCGCGCTGGCCTGGGTGCCACGCCCGACGCTGGTGAGAGCGCTGCTGGAGGCACCCGATGCCACCGCCCGCGAGCAGCTTCTCCTGGATGCCGAAGCCGACGTCCTCGAGGACTGCGACGCCTGCTTGGACGAGGTGACCCACCCCGACATGATGGAGCTGGCTGGCTTTGTCAGGCAGGCGGTTGCTTCCTACCACGCCGGCTGCGACGCCCCTGCCCAGGCCCTGGCCACCAACGTCGTGGAGACCATCGCCAGGCACCACCTGGACCGCGCCGCGACCTTCCTGTTCACGGGCAAGGGCGTCTCGCAGCGGATCAAGGCGGCGTTCGGTGAACCGCTTGGCGACGACGTCTGTCTGCGGGCGTGGCGGTTCGGGCTGGTCGGCTCCGCGGTGTTCGCCGCCTACCGGGAGGACTACGACTACCAGGCTCGCGGGTCGGCGTACAGCCGTCACGGCACGGTCCACTGCGTCAACCCGAGCGTGTACCGGCCGGTCAACGCGCTGCGGGCCGTGCTGTTGGCCACCGCGCTGCTGCGACTGATGACCGAAGAACTCAGCGAAAGAGAGCAGGCAGCATAGGAGCCGCGGAGCGATCGTCCGCGCCACCACATGCCCGTACAGGCGCGGCCTCGCCGACCGACCGGCCGACCAGGCCGCCACACGGCTTCGCCCCGGGTGTCTCGACGCGGATGACACACTCGGACAGGAGAGGAAAGCGAGCGCGGCAAGCTATGAGAATCCGTGCGGGGTTCACGATCGAGAAGGCGCTCGGCGACGTCCAGGAGCTGCTGAGAGGTGCGCAGAACGCCCGCACTCTTGACCGGGTCGGCTACCTGGAATGGGTCGAGCGCGCCGAGCGCAAACTCCGCGAGCTGTTCACTGATCGCGACGTCGTCGACGGCCTGTACGCGGGGCACTACCAGCGCATCCTTCAGACCGACCCGAGTGCTGATGCCCGCGTCACCCGCCTGCACAGCCTGCTGCAAGCCGAGCTGGCCGCACAAGAGCGGTACCTGGAGGAGCTCCTCGGCTCTCTCCGGCTGTTCGACCAGTTCCGCCCGCCGGAACCTCCAGCGTCACAGTTCCTCGGGCACGGTCTGATCCTGGACACGTCGGTGTTCCTCAACTTCGACCCGTTCGGCGTCGACCCGCTTGCGACCGACCAAGGCGAGGCGGCAGCGCAGTGGCGGCAGGCGCGAGCCCAGTGGCGCACCAGCATGGGTGAGCCGGCCGATGCCGGGGAGCGGATCACCCGAGCCCAGTGGCGCAAGCTCCTCAACGATCCAGCCGATCCCCGGGGCCAGATCCAGCCGACTGAGCGCCTTCGCCTGGTCGTTCCGACGCTGACGTTCAACGAGCTGGACGGCCACACCCACGCTGGCAACCGGCGGCTGAGCCGCTCGGCAAGGGCGGCGCTGGCCTTCCTCGACCCGTTCGTGGACACCGCCCTTGGCGGCGAGGCAGCCGAGATCAGCCCTGACGACCCCGGGCTCACCCTGGAGATCCTCCCCGACATGCCCGGCCATCAACGACAGACCAGCAACGACGCCGAGCTGCTGGACCGCGCTGAGTTCTTCCACCAGGTGACCGGCCCCGCCAACGCCCCGCCGGTCCTGGTCGCCACCGGCGACCGCGGCATGCGTGTCCTCGGCAAGACCCTCAAGCTGGCAAACCCCTACTTCCCCGTGCGCGTGGTCGCCATGCCCGAGCCACTGCGGGTGCCGCCATCCAAGTAGCCACCGACCAGGCAGAGCGGGTCCAGCAGCCGCCACGGATCCCATCCGCACGCCAGACACCGATCGGTGGTGCTCGCCTGGTGTTGGCCATGGAGGCACGCCCGGACCTGGCGGAGGAGTTTGTCTGCTGCCTTCGCGATCCGACGCGCAGGTTCGAGCAGCTCGCCGCGGGTAGTGGAGAGCGCTGCCGGTGGCGATGCTGTGTGTGCGGCCAGGTGTGGGATACCACCGTGGGCAACCGCGTGCGGGGTACGGGTTGCCGGCCGTGCTCCTACCGGCGGCGTGGGGCCGCGAGGGCAGCGCCGCTGCCGGGCCGCTCGGCCGCCGACGTGTATCCGCATTTGGTGGCCGAGTTCCGCGGCAACCTCGACCGGCCTGGCGTCACCTTGGCGCAGATGCGGCCGGTATCAGACAATCGCTGCCGCTGGCAGTGCGCCGAGTGCGGCCACCGGTGGGAGGCGCCGGTCTGGACTCGCACTCGGCGGGGTTGCGGGTGTCCGGTGTGCGCCGCGCGACGTCGGGGACGGGAGCGCGCGCTCGCACCGGCCGAGGTGTCGGTGGCCGTGTTGTACCCGCATCTTGTTGGCGAGTTCGTCGCCAACCTGACCCACCCGGGCCGGGACCTGGACAAGCTGCGGACCGGATCCAACGACCTCTGCCGCTGGCAGTGCGTGCGCGGCCACCAGTGGGACGTGGTGATCGCCAGTCGGATCCGGCAGGCGAGCGGCTGCCGCCGCTGCGGGGTCACGGGCCGGTCGCTGTTCGAGCTGGAGGTCGCCAGCCTGCTTCGCGCGGCGACCGGGCTTGCGGTCCAGGTCGACGCGCCGGTGGCCGGCACGAGCCGGCGGGACGAGCGGGTCGACCTGCACCTGCCCGCGCTGGGCTGGTGGATCGACCTCGATCCGCTGCGCTGGCACGCCCACGGCCAGGCCAAGGACGCCCGCAAGGCCGCCCGCATGGCCGCAGCCGGCTACGCGTCCTACCGTCGCGTCCGTCCCTGCAGCCTCGGCCCGTTGCACGGCTGCACCACCGACCTGGCGGAGGACACCGCCGACGCCTGGCACTGGACCAAGGTTCTTGCCGTGCCCCTGGCCGAGGCCGGCGTCGAGCTCCAGGACCTGACGCCCCAGGTGCAAACCCTTGCCCTTCGAGCGGCGGCGGCGACTTGGCGTCGGCTGCTCGGCAGCCCGCCGACGCCGTCCGCCGTGGACGCCGCGCCGCACCTTGCCCGCGAGTTTGTCGCCAACCTCACCCATCCCGGCCTGGGACCCGCCTGGCTGGCCCCGTCGTCCAACGACCGCTGCCGCTGGCGCTGCACCGACTGCGGCAGGCAGTGGGACAGCGCCGTGTTCGTCAGGGTCCGCTCGGACGCGGGCTGCCGTGGATGCGCCAGCCGCCGCCGCGCCTGCCGGGCCGTCGCGCCGCCGGGCCGGGCGCTGGCGGACCTGCACCCGGACCTTGCCGCCTTGTACCAGTGCAACCTCACCCGCCCCGGCTACGAGCCAACCCAACTCCCCCCGACCGCGTCGGACCAGTGCCGCTGGCGCTGCCGGCGGTGCCAGGCGCCGTGGAAGGCAACCGTGCGCGATGCCGTGCGCGCCGACGGCACCTGCCCTCGCTGCCGCCGCGCCGCCCGAGGACGCGCCTACGCGACCGCCGACCCGGCCCGGTGCCTGGCCGTGATTCATCCTGATCTGGCCGCCGAGTACCAGGCCAATCTCGACCATCCCGGCCACGGACCGACCCAGCTCACGCCCAGGTCGAACGATCGGTGCCGCTGGCGCTGCCGCGCCTGCGGCTATGTGTGGGCGGCGGTGGTCGCCAACCGGACTGGCCAGGCGGGAACCGGCTGTCCACGCTGCGGTCGCAAGCGGCACGGCCAAGCCCGCGCCACCGCCGCGCCCGGCAACGCCCTGCGAGACCTGTTCCCGCAGCTCGCCACGGAGTTCCGCAGCAACATCACCCATCCAGACCGCCACCCCGACACGCTCAAACCAGGCTCGCACGACTACTGCTGGTGGCAATGCGGCACCTGCAACCGCCGGTGGCTGGCCATGGTCAAGAAGCGCACCCAAGGCCAAGGCTGCCCTGCCTGCCGGCAAGCGAGCCGACGATCTCGATGACCGTCTCTCACCGGAACACGGAACGGATCCCTAACACCGAAATCCGTGCAACAGCGGAAATGCCCCTCCGGGACATGCCGCAGGTCCATCAGGAGCAACCTTTGTGAAAGGGTGGACCTACCGCTGGGTCTCCGCAGGGCATTTGGCGAGCTTTGCCAGGCTGGGGTAGTATTACCAAACTGCTCGACACCCATTGCCATCTCGACAGCTATGACAACCCGATGGCCGTGCTGAGTGATGCAGCCGCCTCGGCCGTCCGCATCATCGCGGTGTCCGAAGACCCAGGCCACTACCAGGTACTGCGTACTCGGCTCGGCGGCCGTTCCGATGTCGAGGTGGCGCTGGGCTTACACCCAATGCCGTTGTGTTAGGTCGCCGCCGGCTTGCGCTCGCCTTCCTGATCCACACCCGTGGCGTTCATCGGCGCGCCGGCCGCACCAGGAGCGATGTTCGCTCCGCGTCGCTCCGGAGATCACGATGTGGGCGTTCACAGAAAGCAGCGGTGAGAGGGCCACACAGGAGACCGCCGAGCCCGCCCAGGTCAGTCCCACCAGGCAATCCACGTGTCCGCACCGAGCAGGCCGGCGGCGAGCTGGGTGATGTCCGCGGCTCTGTGGTAGTCGTAGTAGCCGTCGTTGCTGTAGGGAAGTTCCCTCCCATTGGACCCGAGCTCAGCTAAGAGGATCGGTTCAGGGATGCTCAGCAAACAACAGCTGGGTGATTGAGGCAGCCAGCCACTGCTGGTACTGCTGGTTGGTCCATCGCCGCCGGTGCACGAGCCGGTAGTAGTTGTCGGGCGACATCAGCAACCACATCACGTCGACCGCGGTGCCGTTGTCGAGCCCCGGTCGTAGCGGCCCTTTGCTGGTGAGCACGTCGACCCACAGGCGCGCACCGGTGAGGCGCTGGTCCTCCTCGAGCTTCCACAGTTCGCGGAGGTCGTCCTCGCCGCTGTCGGCCGCTGCGTGCAAGACCTCGTTGATCTCGGCATAGCGACTGGCAACGCCGGTGAGGTGCTGGGCCAGGAGCGCAGCCGCTCGGCGCTGGTCCGGTTCGGCACGAATCCGGTCGGTCGCCGGGCGCTTGGCGACCGGGACGGGCTCGTCGTCGCCGGCGATCGCCACGTCACGCACCGCGCGCAGCACCAGCTGCTTGTTGCCCACCGCGCTGAACACCGTCGGCTTGCTCACCCCGGCGTGCTGGGCGATCTGTTCGACGGTGGTTGCCCCATAGCCCTGGGCGATGAACAACTCCCGTGCCGCCTGCAGCACGGCGCGGCGGGTCGCCTTGGCCTGGCGCTCGCGAAGCGGCGAGGAGTACTTGCGGCGGGCGTTGACTC